>NZ_JBVIPA010000002.1:0-110163 GCF_055578365.1 Streptomyces sp. NPDC033131 | reverse complement strand
GGAACTGCGCCACCAGCCCCCACCAGCCCGCACCGTCGCCACAACCCCACGCCACCCCACGACAGACATGCACTGACACCCCACCACGGGCAGGCTTCACACCCCAGGGGCGCGGGGAACTGCGCCACCAGCCCCCACCAGCCCGCACCGTCGCCACAACCCCACGCCACCCCACGACAGACATGCACTGACACCCCACCACGGGCAGGCTTGACACCCCAGGGGCGCGGGGAACTGCGCCACCAGCCCCCGCCGGCCCGCACGTGAAAACAACCCGCGCCCACCCCGACACCCCCCGCCTGACCGCCGGAGGCTACAGCGGCATCGGCGCCATGTCGCACTCGATCCGCCGCCGCTGCCGCGCCGCCAGCAGCCACGGGTGGTCGGCCCGCAGGATCCGGGTGAAGCCGTCCACGGCCTTGCGCTGAAGTTCGTCCGCCTCCGGGCCGCGGCCCAGCCCCCGCAGGTCCAGCGCGAGGTTGGCCGTGCAGGAGAGGGTGAGCGGGTGGTCCTCGCCCGCCGCCTCGGCGAGCAGCGGCAGATTGGCCTCGTCGATCTCGTGCGCCCGCTCGAAGTCCAGGCGGGCGTACGCCGTGTTGGCCTGGCCGATGCCGACGGTCAGGGTGATGACGTGGCGGTCGCCCACCGTCCCGGCCAGTCGGCCCGCCGCGGCGTCCTCGTGCTCCTGCGCGGCGTCGAGGGACCCGAGCGTCCGCAACGTGGCGGCCAGGTTGGCGCGGGCCAGCAGTGTGTACGCGTGGTCCTCGCCGAGGCGCTGCTCGTAGCGCCGCAGGGTGACGTCGGCCAGCTGGCGGGAGCTGTCGAGGTCACCGGACAGACGCTGGTCGACGGCCAGATTGATCGCCGTGGACAACGAGTCGAAGTGGTCGGGGCCGTAGCGGGCGACGAAGCGCCGCAGGGTCTCCTCGGCGAGCTTGGCGGCCTCGGCGAGCGCCCCGTCGCGGCGCCGGCACACCGCGAGGTTGCGGGCGATGCGCAGGGTGAGCGGGTGTTCCTCGCCGAGCGCGGTGCGCGCCCGCCGGTGGACGTCCTCCTGGAAGTCGCGGGCGCCCGGATAGTCGCCGCCCTCCCGCATGTCGATGGCGAGGCCGTTGAGGGTGTTGAGGGTGAAGAAGCTGGCCGGGCCGAAGAGCAGGTCGCGCAGGCGCGCGTTCTCCTGGTCCAGCGGCAGCGCCTCCTTGAACTGTCCGCACAGTCGCAGGTCGACGCCCCAGCTGTGGGTGGCCCGCAGGGTGGCGGGGTCGTCGGAGCCGAACAGCGACCGGGCCAGCTCGGTGGCCTCCTGGCCGAGGTCCCGCGCCTCCTGGAAGCGGCCCTGGTAGCGGCGGGCGTCGGCCATCTCGCACAGGGAGTCGATCAGCTCCTCCGGCTCGACCTCCATCCGGCGGGACACGTCGAGGGCCTTCTCGGAGAGCGCGATCGACTCGGGGACCTGCCCGACCTGGCGCAGCAGGAACGAGAAGCTCTTCGTCATCCGTACGACGTGGATGTCCTCCTCGCCCGAGGCGGCGATCCAGGCACTCCAGGCCTGCCGGCCGAGGTCGGCGGCGCCTTCGTGGTCGCCCCAGTAGTAGAGGAACCACACGGTGTCGTAGACCAGTTCGCGCACCCAGGTGTCGGTGCTGGTGACCGCCTGCGAGGTGAGCACGTGCGGCAGCAGCGCCTGGTAGGAGCGCCACTCCAGCGAGGAGCCGTAGGCGCCCGGCTTGGCGGCCGACAGCAGTTGGTGGGCGGCGTCCCGCATCCGCTGCCGCTCGTCGGCGCTCAGCTTGGCCAGGAGCACGGTCTGCAGCAGGCGGTGCATCTGCAGGGTGTCGGAGCGGGGGTCCACCTTGATCAGCGAGAACTGGCTGAGGTCGCGCACCGCGCGGTTCAGCCGGATCGACTCGCGCAGCAGCGGGTCGATCTCGGCGGTGATGCTGACGCCCCGGCTGCCGCGCAGCATGGACCGCGGGATCGGCTCGGGGGCCATGCTGGCGCAGATGTCGAGGAGCTGCCGGGCGCCGGGGTTGTTCTGCTGGATCCGCTCCAGCGAGATGTCCCAGGCGGCGGCGACCGAGACCGGGTAGTCGGGGGCCGGGTCGAGTTCGAGGATCTCGGGGCTGCGCTGGGCGAGCAGGTCGAGGTACTCGTCGACGAGCATGCCGGTGACCGCGCGCCAGGCGCCCGCCTGCTCGACGGCGAGCGGCAGGTCGCCCAGGGCCTCGGCGAGCCGGTCGGCGTCCTCGGCGCTCAGGTCCGGGGAGCGCCTCTGGAGGAGTTCGATGGACTCCTCGCGCTCGAAGACGTTCACCGGCAGCGGGGTGGCGACCCGTTCCCACGCCCGGTTCCGGGAGGTGACGATGACCTTGCCGGGCCCGTTGGTGGGGAAGTAGTTGCGCACCGCCTCGACGTCCTCCGCGTTGTCGAAGACGAGCAGCCAGTTGTCGTACGGCGCCCCGGCGCGCAGTGCATCCAGTACGGCGGGCACGGCGGTGTTGGCGGCGGGGGCGCCGAGGCTGTCCTGACCGGTCGGGGCGACGCCCAGCTGGGCGGCCAGACTGGCGAGGGCGGCCAGGATGAGGCTCTCCCGCTCGGCGGGGATCCAGCAGATCACCTTGTAGTCGTGCTGGTGGGTGTAGATGTACTCCAGCGCCAGCTGGGACTTGCCGACGCCGCCGAGGCCGTGCAGTGCGTGCGGCAGGACGGCCGCGGTGTCCTGGGCGCTGAGCTGCTCCTCCACGGACCTCAGCAGCGTCTGGCGGCCGACGAACGACGTGTTCCTGAGGGGAACGTTCACCAGAAGAGCCGGTGTTGCGGTCGTGGTGCTCTGCATGAGCTGCTCAGCCTCCGGGGCTTCTTGTTGGTTCGCGTCGATTACCAGGCTCTGCACGGGCGGTTCTCCAGGTCCGTCGGGGACGTCTGCTGGATCCCTGCCATCTCCGCCGCCCGCTGACCCCCCGCCGCCCGTGTGTTTCACCTCAGGGAGTGAGGGGGCGGGCAAACGGGCAGCCACCCGTTCGGCCGCACCGGACCCGAGCCTGGCGAGGTTGGGTTCGATGCGTCTGGCGCGTTCGGAGTACGGTCCCGACAGCGCGCGCATCACGGCCAGTTCGCTGCGTACCCAGCCGTGCTCGGCGGGGTCGGGCAGTGTGGTGCCGGTCGGGTCGCGCAGGGCGGCGCGCAGGGCGACGCCCCGTGCGCCGGCGGCGGGCAGCTCGCCCACCACGCTGACCGTGCGGGCGAGTTGGCTTCGGGTCGTGGTGGCCAGCAGCGCCTCGCGGACCCCGTCGGCGAACTCGGGCCGGCCCTCGCCGCCGCTGTCCCAGTCGATCAGCCCGCCCATCAGGATCTCGGCGAGGTGGTCGGGGCCGGTCTCCGGCATGGTGCGCCGCCGCAGCTGTTCGACGAGGTCGAACTCGAAAGGAATCGCCGCGAGTTGGGTGGCGAGTCGGCGGGCGGCGGGGGTGGCGAGGGTGAAGAAGCGGCGTACGGCGGCGGTGGCCGCGCGCGGGAAGCGCGGGGCGCGCAGTCCGGGCGCCGGGGCGCCCTTGGTGAGGGTGCCGGCCAGGACGACGGGCAGGGCGCGGCGGACTCCGCGCTCCGAGGTGACGAGGTCGGCCCAGGCCGCGACGGATCCTGCCTTCAGGGACAGCACGGGCACCGGCACCGAGCCGTCACCCGCGGCCGGCAGCGGGCGCAACGGGTCGGGCCCGCCGGGCGGCGCCCAGTGGGCGAGGCCGTCGTTGGCGGCGCCGAAGCCGCCGGCCTCCAGGACGGCCTGGTAGGGGTAGAGGGAGGAGCGGTGGCGCAGGTGCGGCGGCAGCAGGTGGACGAGGGCGGTGGGGCCGGCGTGGGCGAGCCGGCCGAGCAGTTCGTCGGCGGCGGGCGCGGCCCAGCCGTGGGCGAGACCGTCGGTGACGACGAGGAAGATGCGGCCGCCGCGTCCGTCGAGGAGTTCGGCGGGGTCGGCGGCGGCCCGTCCGGTGCTCCAGCGCAAGGTGGCGGACCCGGTGCGCGGCACGTTCACCCGTACCGTGCGCACGCCCCGGAAGGCGCCGCTGTGCTCGGCGGCCCTGGCGAGCCGGCCGGCGGCCTCCTCCCAGATACGCATGGTGGGCGCGTCGTCGGTGAGCACGACGAGGTCGAAGGTGGAGGTGCGGGCGGGCCGCAGGAACGGCATCCACATGCCGTCGACGAGCCCCTGTTCGGCGGTGGTCTCCTCGTCGAGCTCAAGGGTGTCGCGGGAGGGGATGCGCCGGGCGAGCTGGTGCAGGGCGCGCGCGAGCAGGGCGGTGGCCCGGCCGGGCGCCTGCTGCGGGCGGTCGTCGGGCAGCAGGGGGCGCCCCACGTGCAGCGCGAAAGGCCCTTCGGGGTCGGGTAACAGCCGGGCGTGGACGGCGAGTTCACCACTGGCGCGGTCCGGGTCCGACAGTCCGGGCCGGTGCGCGGGGTCCCTGAGCGGTGGGACCCGCAGGCCGGGGGTGCCGGAGTCGGCGGGCGAGCGCCGCGGCGGCTGCACGGCATCGGCGGCGGGGCCCGCCCCGTCGACCGCGGGCGCGTCGGGGTCCCGTACGGCGGCGGCGTCCGTACCGGCGTGCGGTGGGGTCGTGGGTGTGGTGTCGGGGTGCTGCGCCGCCTCCTCGCCGGCCGGGCGGTCGTGGCGGGACCAGTGGGCGGCGAGCCAGACCGCGTCGGCGACCTCCTGCCAGCGCGGCGCGGACTGTTCCTCGACGTGGGGCGGGCGGGCCGGTGCGTCCTGGTCCAGGGCGGCGGGGAAGGTCGCTCCGTGCTCTCGCGGGTTCTCGACGGACTCGGAGAACGCCGAAGGAGGCGACGACCCCGAAACGGGACCTTCGTCGCCGAGCCCGGACGCGCGCTCCCTGGGAAAGCCGGTCATTCAGCGGCCCTTCGCGAGGTCGCGGAGCAGCATTTCCACGAGCTTACGCCCGTCACCATCCGCCTGGAAACCACCCGCGGTAGTCATCTGGACAGCGTTGAGTAGCTGGTCGAGGGAGTGGGTTCCGCCGGCCTGGACCCGCTGAACGAACAGGTCGACCAGGTCTTCGGTGCCCTGCGGGCGGGCTCCGAGGTGTCCTTCGACCATGGCCAGGAGTTGTTGTCGGGTGGGGGTGCGCATCTCCAGCGGCAGGCAGCGCCGGCGGAAGGCCGCGGGGAACTCGCGCTCACCGTTGCTGGTGATCACCACGACCGGGAACTCCCGCGCTTCGACCCGGCCGCCGCGCACCAGGGCGTGACCCCCGGGGTCGCTGGTGTGGACGCGCGCGGTGTCCGCGGCGTCGCGCACCAGCTCGGGGACGTCATAGTTTCCGTTCTCCAGGACGTGCAGCAGGTCGTTCGGCAGGTCGATGTCGCTCTTGTCGAGCTCGTCGACGAGAAGCACACGGGGACGATCGTAGGGCAGCAGGGCGGTGCCGAGGGGGCCGAGGGTGATGAAGTCACCGAGGAACGGCGGGAGTTGACGATCTCTTGACGAGAGGGCCGTGTTGACGTCCTCGACGGTCCCCGCACCGGGGCCCTCGCCGGCCGCCCGCGGGCCGGCCGGTCCGGTGAAGCCCGCCTCCCTCAGTCCCGCCTGCCAGGCGGCGATGGCCTGGGCGCGTCCCATGGCGTCATGGACGTACAGGCCGTCGCGCAGGGCCGTACGGCTGACGATGTTCCACTCCAGGACCCGGCCCAGGCCCAGTTCGCGGGATATCAGGTAGGCGAGGGTGGACTTGCCGACGCCGGGCGGGCCGGTGATCAGCAGGGGCCTGCGCAGCAGCAGGGCGGCGTTGACGGTGTCGATCTCGTCGGGGCCGAGCTGCGGGGTGATGTCGCCGGGGCCCAGGCGGCGCAGTGCGGCCTCCGGCTCGTCCGGCGGGGCGGGCTGGAGCGGTTCGCCGCGGAACCGGCGCCAGGGCGGCGGCTCCGGCAGCCGGGGCGGGACGGCCGGGGCGCTGCCCGTGGCGTGGAAGACGCGCCAGCCGTTCGGGGACGTCTGCTCGTGCGCGCTCATGCCGGTGCCTCCTCGCCGGCGAGATCGCCGGGATCGATGTCAACGAGCCGGGTGGGGTCGTCCCAGAAGAAGCCGATGTGACGGCCGAGGAACCGGCCCGGCCCCAGGTTGTTCAACTCGGCCTTCTGGCGCAGCCGGTGAATGGCCGTCGGGATCTGCGCGGGGGTCGGCACGGCGGCGAACACGGCGGTCACCACCTCCCGGCGTTCCTCGTCGAAAACCCCTCTGCGGTCCCAGACCGCGAGTCCGATCCCTTCCGCGATGGCGGCCTTGAGCGCCTCCAGGGCAAGGCGGTCGGCCGGGGCGTCCAGCACCACGGCCGTATGTCTGTTCTCCCCAGCGAGCACCGCCTGCCATGCGTCCGGACGCCCACCATCCGGTTCACTCCAGCCGTGCACCGTGACCCCGTGCTCCCGCAGGACGCGCCAGCGCTCCCGCCACTGCTCCCTGACCAGGGTGTCCTTGCTGCGCATGCGCTCCAGGCTCCGCAGGTGCACCCCGTACTTCAGCCCGAGCGGCAGCGGCCGCCCGTCGCCGATCCGGTGCGTCAGCGCGGCCACATCGTGGTTGAGAAGGTCGTACGGCAGCAGGAACTCGATGTACGGCGGCGGCTGCAGTCGTCCGCCCGGGTCGGGTTCGCGCGGCACCGCCCAGAGCCGGGCGCCCTGCCCGAGGGCCTGTTCGACGGCGGTGCCCAGGCCGTCGAGGGTGGTGGTGGCCGGTTCGCCGGGCTGGGGGTTCCAGTGACCGGGGACGGTGTTGAGCCAGGGGCGAACGACGATCTCGCCGGTGCCGTCCCGGGCCGGCTCGACGGCGACGATCAGGCAGCGCGGGATGTCGGGGTCGCTCACCGCGGCGGGACGGGCGGCCCTGCGCCGCTCCAGTTCCCTGGTCAGCCCGGCGCGTCGGGCCCAGTCGTCGGCCCAGCCGGAGAGGGCGGCGCGATGGCCGGGGGCGAGGGCGAGCCGGGCCGCCCGGTCCAGCAGGAGCACGGCGGGCGGCAGACCGTCGGGCTGGGTGTTCCACTCCAGGACGTGGGTCAGCAGCTGCTCCGGTAAGAGCCCGGTGGGCAGGTCGAGGCCGTTGAGCTCGCCGACCAGGTCGTCGCGCAGCCGGCTCGCGGAGATCTCGCCCTTGGCCAGGACGGCGCGGGCGCTGCTCTCGTCGTCGCGGCTGAGGGGGCCGAGCGGCGTCTCGAGGGCGGCGGCCGGGAAGGGGTCGATCAGCCGGTCGAGTTCGTCGCCCGCCGGGTTTCCTTCGAGGAGGCGGACCACCCCGACCAGTACGCGTTCCCCGCCCGCCACGTTCAGCGCGACGCGCACCAGCGCCACCACGTCCTCGCGTTGCCGGACACCGCGTACGTCGACCGGCCGGCCGAGGTGCTGTCCGAGGAGCGCGGCGAACTGGCGGCGGCTCTCGGAGTCCTCCGTGCAGCTCAGCTCGCACAGGCCGTCGGTCAGGTCCTGCAGGAGCCGAAGTCCCCGCGGGCGCGCGGAACCGCCCTCGGGCCTGTCCCACCCCGCGCCTGTCTCCACCGACTGTCCCCCATGAAGCCGGTACGCCTGCCTGACCGGCCTGCGAAGCTAGCACGGCAACTGGCGGTTCACCAGGGACAAGTGGGGACGCGCGGGACGAAGTCCGGCCGGACGCCCTCCAGTTGGACGACTCGGCCGGAAATCGACCCTCGCGGATGCCACAGGGCGCTGTCCTCGGCTACAGCCTCGGGTCCACCGGCTCCGACTCCAGCGCCAGCACCCCGAACACCGCCTCGTGCACCCGCCACAGCGGCTCCCCCTCGGCCAGCCGGTCCAGTGCCTCCAGGCCGAGCGCGTACTCGCGGATCGCGAGGGAGCGCTTGTGGTTCAGGAACCGGCCGCGGAGCCGGGCGAGGTTCTCCGGGCGCGTGTACTCCGGGCCGTAGATGATCCGCAGGTACTCGCGGCCCCGGCACTTGATACCGGGCTGCACCAGGCGGCCGGCCGCGCTGCGCACCACCGCGCCGACCGGCTTGACGACCATGCCCTCGCCGCCGCGGCCGGTCATCTCCAGCCACCAGTCGACGCCGGCTCGCACCGACTGTGGGTCGGCGGTGTCGACGTACAGGCGTCGAGTGGTCTGGAGCAGACCGGTGCTGTCGTGCTCCACGAGCCGGTCGAGCAGGGCCAGCTGCTCGTCGTGCCGCAGGGCGGCCAGGCTGCGGCCCTGCACGGCGAGGATCTGGATCGGTGCCAGGCGGACGCCGTCGAGGCCGTCCGTGGTCCAGCAGTAGCGCCGGTAGGCGTCCGTGAACTTGGCGGCGGTGCCGGCCCGTTCACGCTGACGGGCGAGCAGGTCCGCCACGTCGACGCCGCGTGCCGCCGCGCCCTCCAGGGCGGCCAGCGCACCCGGGAACACCGCTTGGGAGGCGGCGCCCACGGCCGCGTACTGCGACCGCAGGAGGCCGGACGCCTTCAGCGACCACGGCATCAGTTCGGCGTCCAGCAGGAGCCAGTCCGTGTCGAGTTCGGACCACAGGCCCGCCTCGCCGATCGCTGTCCGCAGGCGGCCCAGGATCTCCTCCGTCACCGACTCGTCGTCGAAGAACGGGCGGCCGGTGCGCGTGTAGAGCGAGCCCGTGGGACCGTCCACGCCGAAGCGCTTGGCGGCCGCCTCCGCGTCCCGGCACACCAGGGCCACCGCCCGCGAGCCCATGTGCTTCTCCTCGCAGACCACCCGCTCGACGCCGTCCTCCTGGTACTGGGCGAAGGCCTCGGCGGGGTGCTCCAGGTACCCCTCGATGTGGGACGTGGCGGTCGGTGCCATGGTCGGCGGCAGGTACGGCAGCAGCCGCGGGTCGACCGCGAAGCGGCTCATGACCTCCAGGGCCGCCGCCGCGTTCTCCTCCCGGACCGACACCCGGCCCGCGTGCCGTGTCTCCACGACCCGGCGGCCGTGCACGTCCGCGAGGTCGAGCGGGCGTCCGTCGTGCCCGCCCGGCGCCTCGCTGCGCAGCGGCTTCGCCGGCTCGTACCAGGTCCGCTCGGCCGGTACGTCGACCAGCTCGCGCTCCGGCCAGCGCAGCGCGGTGAGCTTGCCGCCGAAGACGGCACCGGTGTCGAGGCAGATGGTGTTGTTGAGCCAACTGGCTTCCGGAACCGGGGTGTGCCCGTAGACGACCGCCGCCCGGCCCCGGTAGTCCTCCGCCCACGGGTAGCGCACCGGCAGCCCGAACTCGTCGGTCTCGCCGGTGGTGTCGCCGTACAGGGCGTGCGAGCGGACCCGGCCGGAGGTGCGGCCGTGGTACTTCTCGGGCAGACCGGCGTGACAGACGACCAGCCGGCCGCCGTCGAGGACGTAGTGGCTGACGAGCCCGTCGATGAACGTCCTTACCTGCTGCTTGAACTCCTCGCTCTCGGCGTCCATCTGCTCGATGGTCTCGGCGAGTCCGTGGGTGTGCTGGACGTTGCGGCCCTTGAGGTAGCGGCCGTACTTGTTCTCGTGGTTGCCCGGCACGCACAGGGCGTTGCCCGACCGCACCATCGACATCACGCGGCGCAGCACGCCCGGGCTGTCCGGACCGCGGTCGACGAGGTCGCCGACGAAGACCGCGGTACGGCCCTCGGGGTGGACGCCGTCGGTGTAGCCCAGCTTGCCCAGCAGGGTTTCGAGTTCAAAGGCGCAGCCGTGGATGTCGCCGACGATGTCGAAGGGGCCGGTGAGGTGGGTCAGGTCGTTGAAGCGCTTCTCGGTGACGACGGTGGCGTTCTCGACCTCCTCGACGCCTCGCAGGATGTGCACCTTCCGGAAGCCCTCGCGCTCCAGGTGCCGTACGGAGCGTCGGAGTTCGCGGATGTGGCGGCCGATCACGCGGCGCGGCATGTCGGCGCGGTCGGTGCGGGCCGCGTTGCGTCCCGCGCACACTTCCTCGGGCACGTCGAGCACGATGGCGATGGGCAGCACGTCGTACTGCCTGGCCAGGTCGATCAGCTGCCGCCTGCTGTCCTGCTGCACGCTGGTCGCGTCGACGACCGTGCGGCGGCCGGCGGCGAGGCGCTTGCCAGCGATGTAGTGCAGGACGTCGAAGGCGTCCCGGGTCGCGCTCTGGTCGTTCTCGTCGTCGCAGACCAGCCCGCGGCAGAAGTCGGAGGAGATGATCTCGGTGGGCTTGAAGTGCCGGCGGGCGAAGGTGGACTTGCCGGAGCCGGAGGCGCCGACGAGGACGACGAGGGAGAGGTCGGTGACGGGGAGAACCCGTCCGTTGTTCTGCGTCTCGGTCTTGCTCTCGGTCTCGGTCATGCCGCCTTCGCCTCCTTCTCGGTCACGCTCTTCATCGTGAACACCGCCATCTGGGTGGGCGGTCCCACCTCGGGGTCGTCCGGTCCGACGGGGACGAACTCCACGCCGTAGCCGTGCCGTCCGGCCACCGCGTCCGCCCACTGGCGGAACTCCGTGCGCGTCCACTCGAAGCGGTGGTCGCCGTGCCGGACGTGCCCGGCCGGCAGGCTTTCCCAGCGGACGTTGTACTCGACGTTCGGGGTCGTCACCAGCACCGTGCGCGGACGGGCCGAGCCGAACACCGCGTACTCCAGGGCGGGCAGCCGGGGCAGGTCGAGGTGCTCGATCACCTCGCTGAGCACAGCGGCGTCGTACCCCTTGAGCCGTTTGTCGGTGTACGCCAGCGAGCTCTGGAAGAGCTGGACGCGCGAGGCCTGCCGCTCCCCCATGCGGTCCAGCTTCAGCCGCCGGGAGGCGATGGTGAGTGCCCGCATCGACACGTCGGTGCCGACGATCTCGGTGAACCGCGGGTCCTTGAGCAGCGCCTGCACCAACTGGCCCTGTCCGCAGCCGAGGTCGAGCACCCGGGCGGCGCCGGACGCCTGGAGCGCGGCGACGATCGCGTCGCGGCGCTGTACGGCGAGCGGGGTCGGCTTCTCCTCGGTCTCGGCCTCCGCCTCCACGGCGTTGTCGATCTCCTCGACGTCCGTGTCGTCGGCCTCGGCCAGCCGCACGAGCTCCAGCCGCTCCATCGCCTGCCGGGTCAGCGACCAGCGGCGGGACAGATAGCGGCTGGTGATCAGCTTCTGCTCCGGGTGCTCGGGCAGCCAGCCCTCACCGGCCCGCAGCAGCTTGTCGACCTCGTCGGGGGCCACCCAGTAGTGCTTGGCGTCGTCGAGGACGGGGAGCAGCACGTACAGGTGACGCAGCGCCTCGGCGAGGGTCAGCGCCTGCGACTCCAGTACGAGACGGACGTACCGCGAGTCGCCCCACTCCGGGAACTCGCTGTCCAGAGCCACCGGTTCGGCGGTCACCGCCCAGCCGAGCGGTTCGAAGAGACGTCGTACGAGTTCCCGGCCGCCTCTGGCCGGAAGCGCGGGCACCTCGATGCGCAACGGCCTGGTCTGCTCCGCGGCTTCGGGCCTCGCGCCGCACACGCCCCGCATCGCGCTGGAGAACACGCCGCTCAGTGCCACGGCGAGCAGCGAGGAGGCGGCGTACGGGCGGTCGTTCACGTACTGCGCGAGTGCCGCGTCGGGTGCGCCGCCGCGCCCCTTGCCCTTGCCGCGCCTGACCAGCGCCACCGCGTCGACCTCCAGCAACAGCGCCGCAGTGCAGCGCTCGGCATCCGCCTCGGGGTAGAGGACGTGCGCCGTGCCGTAGGACGTGGAGAACGCCTGCGCCTTCTCGGGATGCTTGTGCAGCAGGAAACCGAGGTCGGTGGCGGGGCGTTCGGGAGTGCCGGTGGTGCTGATCGTCAGAAACACAGGGAGGCCTCTCCGGCCGGTGGATGTGATGGCTGCCGTACGTGCGAAAGCCCTCAGGGTGGTGATCCTGAGGGCGCGGCAGGACGACGGTCACACGATCCCACAGCCCTGCCGACCGGCGCTTTCGTTTATCGGAGCTGTCGGCGCTCCTCCGCCTGCCAGGGGCTGACCCCGAGTTTTCCGGTGGTGCCGAGGTCGAGGTGGGGGGTCACCGTGACGGGTGCGGCGCCGGACTTCGCCCGGACCCTCACGTAGGGAGCGTTGACGGCGACGCCGCCTTGGGCCGTGTTGCGCCACACCAGACTCGCCCGGGCGCGTTCGCCGGGCTTCAGGGTCACGGGCCGGGGCGGGTCGTCGGAGCCGGTGACGGCGGTGGTGATGCCGCCGCTGCCCCGGAGGACGCTGACGCCGTCGACCGGCTCGCGGTCCTCGTCGAGGAGGGTCAGCTGCGGGTAGCCCTCGACGTGGTAGTCGGCGGTGCCGCAGTTCTCCAGCCACAGCCCCACGACACGCAGTCCCATGGCGGCGTCGCCCTCGTCGGTCGTGACATTGATCCCGGAGGAGGGGCACCTGCCCGGCTCCGCCGGCGCCTCGACCGCGAGGACGCTGGTGACCTGGGAGACCTTCGCCCGCGTCACCTTCATGTCCCCGCCGCCCCCCGTCAGGAGCGGCATGTCGACGGTCCCCCGCACGGTTCTGCCGGGCTCGACCTCCCGCACGGTCCGGCGGGTGTTGGTCACCACCTGGCCGGCGGCCGTCGTGAAGTCGAACAGGATCGTGTACGTCAGCGCTTCGGAGCTGTCGTTGACCACTTCGTAGGCGGCGGAGACCGGGGAGTACGCGGCGACGATCCCGGGCGTCGAGGGGGACGGAAGGGTCACGCCGGTGACCCGCACACCCTCCAGCCCCGGATCGGACACCGAGCTCCGGGGCGTCGGGCCGGCTCCGCCGCCGCCCGGGGAGCCGGCGCGTTCCAGGCCGCAGCCGGACAAAAGCAGGGCGGCGGCGAGGACTGGGAGTAAGGGGGTGGCTTTACGCATCGGGCCACCCCACCAGCATCCGGATCACCTCACCTGTGGTGGAGGCCACAGTTCCGGCCACAGGCTTGTCACAGTCACCTTTCGGCGCGCTACGACAGCCGAGCCACGACAGCTACGGCAGCTGCGACTGCACCTGCGCGGAGATGAGCTCCAGGTGGTCCAGGTCGGACAGGTCGAGGATCTGGAGGTAGATCCGCTCGCAGCCGGCCTCGGCATGGCGGCCGATCCTGTCGACGACCTCGGACGGGGTGCCGGCCAGGCCGTTGGCCTTCAGCTCGTCGACCTCACGGCCGATGACGGCGGCCCGGCGGGCGACCTCCTGGTCGTCCTTGCCGACGCAGGCCACGAGGGCACTGGAGTAGGTGATCTCGTCCGCCTTGCGCCCCGCTTCCTCGGCGGCGGCACGCACCCGGCCGAACTGGCGCTCGCTGTCCTCGATCGAGCCGAACGGCATGTTGAACTCGTCGGCGTACCGCGCGGCCAGCCGCGGGGTCCGGGTGGCGCCGTGGCCGCCGATGAGCACGGGGATCTTGCGCTGGGTGGGCTTGGGGAGCGCGGGCGAGTCGGTGAGGTCGTAGTACGTGCCGTGGAAGTCGTAGGTCTCGCCGACCGCGGTCGCCCACAGACCGGTGACGATCTCCAGCTGTTCCTCCAGTCGCCCGAACTTCTCCTTCGGGAACGGGATGCCGTACGCCGCGTGCTCCTCCTCGAACCAGCCCGCGCCCAGGCCCAGTTCGACGCGGCCGCCGGACATCTGGTCGACCTGCGCGACCTGGATGGCGAGCACGCCGGGCAGCCGGAACGTTCCGGCGGTCATCAGCGTGCCGAGCCGGATGCGCTTCGTCTCACGGGCCAGGCCCGCCAGGGTGATCCAGGCGTCGGTGGGGCCGGGGAGGCCGTCCACGGAGCCCATCTTCATGTAGTGGTCGGAGCGGAAGAACGCGTCGAATCCGAGGTCTTCGGTGGCCTTGGCGACGGCGAGAAGGGTGTCGTAGGTGGCGCCCTGCTGGGGCTCGGTGAAGATGCGGAGATCCATGCCTCCATCCTGCACGCTGCGATAGCGGTCAACCTCATTCGGTCCCTTGGGTCGCGCCCGTGCCCGGTCGGGTGAAAATCCGTCGAGGCCGCACCCGGGGAGCGACCTCGCCAGTGACCCGGTACGGCGGTGATCGTTGGCTCGGCGGAGCCGGACCGACCGGCGCCCGCACCGGACGGTCGCCGCCGGGGCGTCGTCGTCCGTCACCCGCGTCGGCCCGAGGAGGCCGCCATGTCCGAGGAAACAGTGCCGCATCAGGGCGGGGGTGCCGGTGCCGGTGCCGCCACCGGGCAGCCGAAGGGGCTGCTCCAGCAGATGGAGGAGCTGATGGCGGCGCTGAACGCGGATCTGTCGGCGCTGGACGCGGACCTGCAGTCGGCCGGGAGCGCGGGGCGCGGAGCGGTGGAGGTCGGGGAGACCGGCTGACAGCCGTTCACTTCCGGGCGGACCGGGGGGGCCGGGCGGGTCGGCGCTGGGGGTGGGTCGCGCAGCCCGGCGCTCACGGGGTGCCGCCCGCGCCCACCCGTGCCGCCCCAGCGGCACGACTGCCCGCGGATCGACGGCGCACGACTGTCCGCGGATCGACGGCGCACGGCCGCCCGCGGGCCGGCGGCACACGTCCGCCCGCGCCTGCACGACCCGCTACGCCGGCAACGCCTCGTCCCTGTCGGCCAGTCTCCGCAGCATGTCCAGGACCCTGTCCCTCGATTCGTCCGCCGCGTCGATCGCCTCCATGCACTGCCAGTACGTGCCCTCGTCGTCCGCCGCGCTGGCGAGGCCCACCAGGGCGATGCCCACCTCGCCGAGCAGGCCGCCGAGGCAGAGGAGCGCCTGGCGGGCGTCGCCCAGGTCGGTGAGCTGGGCGGCACGGAGATGTTCCATGTCGATGTCCGGACGGTCCAGGACACCGCAGCCTCTGCCCGCGAGCTCGGTCAACCCCAGCGCCTCACCCCGCAGTTCGGGTGGGCCCGCGACCGCCAGGCGGCTGCCTATCGCCTGGGCCAGGGCCTGCGCCTGCCACACCTCCGCCATGACGTGCGGCGGGTCACCGCCTCCCGCCAGGGCGCGTCTGCTCGCCACGATGAGCCGCACAGCGTCCATGCGCTGCCCCCGTCTGTCCGACGCGCGCGCGGCGCGTCCGCCCGAACTCCCTTGTTCACTACCCAGAGTGAGGGCGGCTGAGACAAAAAGCCAGAGGAAGGCGGAAATCTTCGGACAACGAATCGATTTCGGCTCGATTTCTGACTCCGGAGAGTGATAACGGACGCGTCGGTTCCTCCAACGGGCGGGCTGCTCGCGCGGACATGCCTGTCCGGCGGGAGCCACTACGGCGCCGGAAACCTCCGCTCGTTGCGGTCGATCTTGGCGTCCAGCGCCGCCAGCGGGTCGATACCGAGCACTTCGCACAGCTGCAGCAGATACGCGAGGACGTCGGCCACCTCGTCGGTGACGCGGTGCGCGGTCTCGGGGTCGGCCATGACGCGGGCGGACTCCTCCGGCGTCAACCACTGGAAGATCTCGACCAGTTCGGACGCCTCCACGCTGAGCGCGGCGACGAGGTTCTTCGGGGTGTGGTACGGCTGCCAGTTGCGGGCGGCGGCGAACTCGGCCAGCCTGCGCTGCAGTTTCGCCACGTCGAGAGGTTCGGTCACGGCCCCAGGTGTACCACCGTGACTCCCGCCAGACCGGCGGCCCAGGACGCGTCGCTCACCGCGCCGACCAGGCGGATGTGCCCGCGGTCGCACATCCGGGCGGCCAACCGCAGCAGTTCGGCCCGCTGGCGCGGGTCCAGGTCCCGGTCGAGGTTGTCGGCGAGCACGGTGAGGGTCTGCAGGGCCGCCGGTACCTCGCCGACCGGGTCGACCTCCAGCACCCCGGGTCCGGTGAACAGCACCAGCGACAGTGCGAGGTACCGCAACTCGCCGTCGCCCAGCCGCCCGAGCCGCGTCCGGATCCCGTCGCCCCGGTCGAGCAGCGCGCGCACGGTCCCGTCGGTGAGCGGTTCGGCGTACAGGTCCCTGACGGGACCGGCGCATCCGGCGCGCACCGCCGCGACGAGTTGCGCATGCCGTCGCGTGCACTCGGCGCGGGTGCGCCCGAGCACGTCGGCGAGGTTGTCGCAGCCGCCGAGCAGCCGCCCGGTGCCGGTCGGGACCGGGGCGCGCATCCGGCCGGGGCGTGGATCGCAGGCGAAGACGGAGCGCAGGGCGACGACCATCTGTTCGGCGGCGGCGAGCACCCGGCGCTGCCCGTCCGTCTTGCCGGCGACGCGCAGCGGGAGCAGGGCGGTGCCAAGCCGGTCGTCGGGCAGCGGGGCGCGGGTGACCGGCGCGGAGCCCGCCGTGTGCCAGGCGGCCTGCACGGTGCGGCGCGAGGGGTCGCGCAGGGCGGTCTGCAGGAGGACCAGGCCGTCCGTCGACAACCGCTCGCCCACGATGCGCAGACCGGGTTCGGCCTGGATCGCGACGTCGAGCCGGACCGGGCCCTCGGGTCCGTCGGCGGTACAGCCGATGCGGAAGCCGCGCCGGCGCTGGGCGTCGGGCCGGGCGCGGTCGGGGACGCAGGCGGCCGGGTCGGGGAACACCTCGTCGACCGCGGCGCCGCCGCCGAGCCGGGCGAGGGCCTCGTACGCCCGCAGCGCGGTCGTCTTGCCGCAGCCGCTGGGCCCGGCGAACAGGGTGAGCGGGCCGAGCGGGAACGCGGCACGCCGGTGCCCGGCGAAGGCGGACAGGCGCAGTTCGGTGACGCACGGCCGGTCCGGGCGCCCTCCGCCGTCCCCGGACGGCGCCGGCGAGGGGGACAAGGCGGACGTGGGGGACGTGCAGGACACGGTCATGAGCGGACCGTAGGACTCCGCCGTCAGGCGAACCGTTCCGTCCGGCGGACCTTCCTACGATCGGGGGACCGGTCTCACGTGCCGGGCACACCCACGCCTTCCATCAGTCCGGTCACCTCGGTGCCGGCGGGTGTGAGCAGGAACACGTTCCGGTCGACGCGGTGCATGCCGCTCGCCAGCCCGAAGACGACCCCGGTGCTGAAGTCGAGGATGCGTTTGGCGACGTCGGTCTCCGCGGCGGTGAGGTCGAGGAGGACGGGTATGCCCGCCATCAGCGTCTCGGCGACCTCGCGGGCGTCCGCGAACACGGTGACCCTCAACACCACGAAGCGGCGCCGGGTCTCGGTGACGGCCTCGGGCATGGCCCGGTGACCGACCGAGGACGGCCAGGCATCCCGGCCCCGCAGCGGCACGACCTGGGCGAGCCCCTCCCACTGTTCGTCGGTGACATCGTGGCTGTTCACCGGCATGCTCCGTTCTCGGCTCGCACTGCTGTCTGCATCCGGTAATTCTTACGCATGGTCACCCGTTCGGCCCACAGCGACACGCTCCGCGACCCCCCTCACACCGCCTTCGGGGCGCCTGTGCAGGGGGCGTAACCCCTGGTGATCAAGTTGTGTCACATAGGCGTAACGGGCAATTCGTACGGTTGTCGTCATGACGACGACCCCACGCATGCGGCAGACGCAGCAGGTGCGCACGGTCTGCTCGTACTGCGGTGTGGGCTGCGGCATCCTGCTCGACGTCGGGATGGGCCCGGACGGCAGGCGTACGGTCCTGAAGGCCTCCGGTGACAAGGCGCATCCGGCGAACGCGGGGCGGCTGTGCACCAAGGGCGCGACGACCGCCGATATGCTCGCCGCGCCCGGCCGGCTGACCACGGCGCTGGTGCGGGACGACCGGGGCGAGGAGCCGGTGCCGGTGCCCGTGGCCGACGCGATCGCCGAGACCGCGCGGAAGCTGCGCACGGTCATCGACGAGCACGGGCCGGACGCGGTCGCCTTCTACGTCTCCGGGCAGATGAGCCTGGAGGCCCAGTACCTGGCGAACAAGCTGGCCAAGGGGTTCGTGCGGACCAACCAGATCGAGTCGAACTCGCGGCTGTGCATGGCCAGCGCGGGCGCCGGCTACAAGCTGTCGCTGGGGGCCGACGGGCCGCCGGGCTCGTACGACGACTTCGACACCGCGGACGTCTTCCTGGTCATCGGGTCGAACATGGCCGACTGCCATCCGATCCTGTTCCTGCGGATGATGGAGCGGGTCAAGGCGGGCGCCAAGCTGATCGTCGTGGACCCGCGGCGCACCGCGACCGCCGCCAAGGCGGACCTGTTTCTGCAGGTCAAGGCGGGTACGGACCTGGCCCTCCTGAACGGGCTGCTGCATCTGCTGGTCGAGAACGGGCACACCGACCCCGATTTCATCGCCGCGCACACCGAGGGCTGGGAGGCGATGGAGGGGTTCCTGGCCGACTACGCGCCACACGTCGTCGCGGAGATCACCGGGCTCGCCGAGGACGACCTGCGCGCGGCCGCGCGGCTGATCGGCGAGGCCGGTGAGTGGATGAGCTGCTGGACCATGGGACTCAACCAGTCCACGCACGGCACCTGGAACACGAACGCCCTGGTCAACCTGCATCTGGCGACCGGCGCGATCTGCCGTCCGGGCAGCGGCCCCTTCTCCCTCACCGGCCAGCCCAACGCGATGGGCGGCCGCGAGATGGGCTACATGGGGCCGGGGCTGCCGGGGCAGCGGTCGGTGCTCGTGCCGGACGAGCGGGCGTTCGCCGAGGAGCTGTGGGAGCTGCCGCCGGGGACCGTCCGGGCGGACGGGGTCGGCAAGGGCACCGTCGAGATGTTCCAGAAGATGGCCGACGGGGAGATCCGGGCCTGCTGGATCATCTGCACCAACCCGGTCGCCTCGGTCGCCAACCGCCGTACCGTCATCGAGGGCCTGGAGGCGGCCGAGTTCGTCGTCACCCAGGACGTCTTCGGTGACACCGAGACCAACGCGTACGCCGACGTCGTACTGCCCGGCGCGATGTGGACCGAGGGCGAGGGCGTCTTCGTCAACAGCGAGCGCAGCCTCACGCTGACCGCGGCCGTCACCGACCCGCCCGGCGAGGCGACGGCGGACTGGCGGCTGATCGCGGCCGTGGCGCGGGAGATGGGGTACGAGAAGGGGTTCTCGTACGACAGTGCCGAGGAGATCTTCGAGGAGATCCGGCGCTTCTGGAATCCCGTCACGGGGTGGGACCTGCGCGGGGTGACGTACGAGCGGCTGCGGTCGACGCCCGTGCAGTGGCCGGCCGCGTCGGAGGACGGGCCCGAGCGCAATCCCGTCCGGTACGTGGGCGAGGGCGGGCTGCGGTTCCCGACCGCGAGCGGCAGGGCCGTCTTCCACGCGCGGCCGCACCTGCCGGCCGCCGAGATGCCGGACGACGACTACCCGTTCGTCCTGAACACCGGGCGGGTGCAGCACCAGTGGCACACGCTGACGAAGACGGGCAGGGTCGCCAAGCTCAACAAGCTGAACTCCGGGCCGTTCGTGGAGCTGCATCCCGCGGACGCGCGGGAGCTGGGGATCTCCGAGGGCGACCGGGTGGAGGTCGCGTCGCGGCGGGGGCGGGCCGTGCTGCCCGCGGTGGTCACCGACCGGGTGCGGCCGGGCGCCTGTTTCGCGCCGTTCCACTGGAACGACCTGTTCGGGGAATACCTGAGCGTCAACGCCGTCACGAGCGACGCGGTGGATCCGGTGTCGTTCCAGCCGGAGTTCAAGGTGTGCGCGGTGTCGTTGACGCGGGTGTCGGCACCGGTGGCACCGGCGGCCCCCGCCGACGTCATCGTCCCGACCACCGTCACCCCGGGCGCGGACCCCTTCGGGATCGCACCGGCGCCGCCGCCCGTCCTCACCTCTCAGGAACGGCTCTACCTCACCGGCTTCCTCGCGGGCATCAACTCCGGCGCCCCAGGCGTCCCGGTGCTCCCGCCGGACGCGCCCTTCAGCCCCGAACACGCGCTGTGGGTGAACGGCGTCCTGGCCGGCATGTACTCGCGGACCACGGCCGGGCCCCAGGTCAGGCGCGGTCGTCAGGTCGTCATCCTGTGGGCCTCGCAGACCGGCAACGCCGAGGAGTTCGCGGGCGCCGTCGCCGACCGGCTGTCCGAGAGCGGGCACACGGCGACGCTCGTCGGCATGGACGACACCGCCCCGGGCACGCTGCCGTCCGGCGCCGACCTGCTGCTGATCACCAGCACCTTCGGCGACGGGGACGCGCCGGACAACGGCTCCGGCTTCTGGGAGGCGCTGTCCGGGGAGCAGGCCCCGCGCCTGGAAGGGGTCCGCTACGCCGTCCTGGCCTTCGGCGACTCCTCGTACGACGACTTCTGCGGGCACGGCCGCCGGCTGGACGCACGGCTGGACGAGCTGGGCGCGGTGCGGCTCGCGCCGCGCATCGACTGCGAACCGGACTTCGAGCCGTCGGCGGACGCGTGGCTGGACGAGGTGCTCGGCGCGCTGGGCAGCACCCACACCGACGTCCAGGAACCCGCGACGAGCCCGCGGCCCCCGGCCACCAAGCCCGCCCGCTCCCCCAAGCCCGCCCCCACCGGCGCCCGCCTCGTCGGCAACCGGCTGCTGAGCGGGCCCGGCGCGGGCAAGGAGGTCAGGCGGTTCACCTTCGACACGAGCGGGACGCCGCTCGCGTACGAGGCCGGGGACGCGCTCGGGGTCCGGCCGGTCAACTCGCCCGCGCTGGTGGAGGAATGGCTCGCGGTGACCGGCGTCGGGGGATCGGCCTCCGTGTCCGTGGACGGTGTCGGGGAGGTGCCCTTCGCCGAGGCCCTGCACCGGCACCTGGACATCA
This sequence comes from Streptomyces sp. NPDC033131, assembly GCF_055578365.1. Classification (NCBI taxonomy): domain Bacteria; kingdom Bacillati; phylum Actinomycetota; class Actinomycetes; order Kitasatosporales; family Streptomycetaceae; genus Streptomyces; species Streptomyces sp. NPDC033131. The sequence continues at coordinate 89,629 of NZ_JBVIPA010000002.1, read as the reverse complement.
CGAAGATCACCCCCGGCCTGCTCCGCTTCGTCTCCGAACACGTCCGTGACGACCGGGAGTTCCGCAGGCTGCTGCGTCCCGACAACAAGGACGGCCTCGCGCAGTGGAGCTGGGGTCGCCAGGCGGTGGACGTGCTCGCCGAGCACCCGGTGCGGGCGGGCGCGCAGGACTGGGCGGACGTCCTCAAGAAGCTGCAACCGCGGCTGTACTCCATATCGTCCAGCCCGCTCGTCGACCCGCACCAGGTCTCGCTCACGGTGTCCGTCGTGCGCTACGAGAACCTGCACGGCCGTCCGCGCGGCGGCGTCTGCTCGCCCTTCCTCGCCGGCGCCGAGGCGGACACCGAGGTGCCGGTGTTCGTGCAGCGCTCGCCGCACTTCCGGCCGCCCGCCGACGCCTCGACGCCGATGGTGATGGTCGGCCCCGGTACGGGTGTCGCGCCCTTCGTCGGCTTCCTCCAGGAGCGGCTCGCACTCGGTCACCGGGCGCCCAACTGGCTGTTCTTCGGCGAGCAGCACCGCGCCACCGACTTCTACTACGAGGACGAGCTGACCGCACTGCTCGACGAGGGCGCCCTGACCCGCCTCGACACCGCCTTCTCCCGGGACCAGCGCAACAAGGTGTACGTGCAGGACCGGATGCACGAGCACGGCCCGGAGCTGTGGCGCTGGCTCCAGGACGGCGCCCACTTCTACGTCTGCGGTGACGCCTCCCGGATGGCGAAGGACGTGGACCGGGCCCTGCGGGACATCGCGGTCGCGCACGGCGGGCTGGAGGAGACCGAGGCGTCGGCGTGGGTGAAGCAGCTGGCGGCGGCGAAGCGGTACGTGCGGGACGTGTACTGAGGCGGGCCGTGCGGGGCGTCCCCTGAGACGCCGGGAGCGGGACGTCCGCCGGGGCACCCTTTGCCCGGGATGCCCGCTTCTTACCGCCCTCACACCGCGCTCTTCACCTCCTTCGGCACCTCGCTCACCAGGCACGATTAACGTCCGGTGGCGTGCTCCTGGCAGATACTCGGCTGTCGGCGCCCGGCCGGCGGCCTCAGCCGGCGGGGCCGGCCGCCCCGGAACCCCCCGCGCAGTGGCATCGCGTCCTGACGCTGCTCGCCGACATCAGCCTTCTCATCGGTACGCGCTCGGTGTGGACGCAGGCGGCCGAGCAGCGGCTGCCCGTGGCCGCCGTGATCTGCGCCTGCTACGCGTCGATCCTGGTGTACGGGGTGCTGGCGCTGGTGGTGCGCCGGGAACGGTCGCTGGCGCGGCTGGACCTGTGCGTCCTGGTGACCGCGGTGACACTCGCCCTGTGCGCGCTCGTGCTCTCCCACCGGGGCTCCGACGAGGCGGACCTGACCACGCAGGCCGCCCGGGAACTGGTCGCCGGGCACGCCGTCTACGGGCAGCCCTGGCCCTGGCTGTTCGGCCACCCCGGCGTCGGACTGACCCCGACGACGAGCGGCGGCTACGACCTGACGTACGGCTACCCTCCGCTGGCCCCACTGCTGACCGCTCCCCTGCTGTGGCTGGGCCACGGCGGCGCCCCGGCGGCGGTGCTGGCCTCGCTCGCGCTGGTCGTCGGCACGGTGGTGCTGTGGCGGCTGCTGCCCGGCCCGTGGCGGTCCGCGGCGACCATGGTGTGCCTCGGCTTCGGCATGCTGCCGTCGTACGGCAGGCTCGGCTACCCGGCGATCCTGGCCCTGGCCCTGCTCGTGCCGGTGGTGGTGCGCTGGCCGCGGATCGGACGCGGCGGGCGGCTCGGCCCGGCCGGACTCGCGCAGGCCGCCTGCCTGGGAGCGGCGTGTGCGGCGCAGCAACTGCCGTGGTTCCTCGCGCCGTTCCTGCTGGCCGGCGTCTACGCCGTGCGGCGCGGCGAGCTGGGCGCGCGGGCGGCGGCGCTGGTGGTGCTGCGGGTCGTCGGGGTCGCCGTCACGGTCTGGCTGCTGATCAACACGTACTTCGTCGTGAGCGAGCCGGGTCCCTGGCTCGAGGGCATCGCCCTGCCGCTGACCCAGGGCGCGGTCCTGCACGGGCAGGGCCTGGTGGACGTCTCGCTCTACTTCACCAGCGGCAGCGACCGGCTCGACTGGTACGCGCATGCGAGTCTGCTGCTGGTCGCGGGCCTGCTGGCGCTGTTCGTGCTGTTCGTACGGCGGCTGGGGCCCGCCGCGACCGTGCTGCCGTGGTGCGCCTTCTATCTGGCGACGCGTTCGCAGGACGGCTACTACCTGATGATGACGCCGCTGTGGCTGGCGGCGGCGATCACCGCGCCCCCGGCGGAGTTCGCCGGCGCGTGGCAGCCGAGGCCGCGCCTGCTGTGCGGCCAGCACCGGCGTCCGGCGCGGGCCGCGGCGGCCGTACTGCTGCTCGTTCCCGCGCTGGCGGGTTCCGTGCTGGCGGTGACGGGGACGCCTCCGCTGCGGATGCGGGTCGCGTCGGTGCGACGGGCCTCGGCGACCGTCGTCTCCGGGCTGACCCTGCGGGTCACCAACACGGACGACACCGCCCTGACCCCCCACTTCACGCTCACCACGGGTCAGGGCATGGACCCGTACTGGCCGGTCGTGCGGGGCCCGGCCGCGCTGCCCGCGCACATGACGGCGACGTACGAACTCCGGCCGCCGGAGGGGACGTACGCCGTGCCGCGACAGCCGGGCGTACGCATTTGGCTGCGGGCCTTCACGCCCTCGCCGCAGACGCTGTCGAGTGCGTATGTCAGGCTGCGCTCCGGCTAAGGGGTCCTTTCACTATGAGCGTCCGATCAGGTCGCGTGGTCTGGTGCCGTGCATCGCAAGGCGCCGGAGCGGCCTCGATGGGGGTCCCCCCGCGCGAGGTTGTTCGAGCGTGGGGGAGGAGCCACGTGGGCGTTTCGGCAACGCGGCGAGGTGCGGTGCCAGGCCGCGCGACCCGGACGGGCATAGTGAAAGGACCCCTAAGGGGGGAGCGTGGTCGTGACCGTGGTGGGCCGGGCCGGGGTCACGCCGCCAGGACGGCAGGCCGTGGGGGCTGCTCCTCCGCCGCGGTCAGCAGCTCGATGAGGGTGGCGCGGGCGCGGGACACCCGGGAACGGACCGTGCCGACCGGACAGCCTGCCAGCGCCGCCGCCTCCTCGTACGGCAGGCCCAGCAGCTGGGTGAGGACGAACGCCTCCCGGCGCTCGTCGGGCAGCGCCGCCAGCAGGTCGGCCAGCGCGATGCCGTCGTCGAAGCCGGGCAGTCCGCACGGCTGGGCCCGCTCGACGGCCAGCTGCCAGTCCGTCGCGTCGTGCAGCCGGGGCCGGGCCGCCGAGTACCGGTAACTGTCGATCACCGCGCGCCGCGCGATGGACAGCAGCCAGGCACGGGCGGAGGAACGGCCCTCGAACCGGTGCAGGCTGCCGAGCGCCCGCAGGAACGTGTCCTGGGCCAGGTCGTCCACGGCCTGCGGATCGGCGCAGAGGTGGGCGACGTACCGCAGGACGTCGCGGTGCAGTGCGCGGACGAAGAGCTCGACGGCTTCGGTGTCACCGGCCCGGGCGGCGAGCGCCCAGGCGGTCGTGGAGTCGTCCATGGGGTGCCGTGTAGCGATCACTTGGTGTCCTTCTCGGGGCATCCGTGATGTGCGGGGATGCGGCCGTACGACGCCTGTGTGGGCGTACGGCCGCGGCCCGAGGCGCCCGTACGGCTGCCTCGGGGTACCAGCTGTCCTCAGACGACAGCCGTCCGCAGGGGCGGGCCCCGAGAAGTGATCGCGTGGACGAGAAGGAGCAGGCGCGGCGCCGGGCCGGTGTGCGGGCGGCGCCCTCGCAGGCGCGGCCGGTCAGGGGTGGCGGGCAGTGCCAGCAGCAGCCTCAGCGGGGCGGCCAGCCGTCCGGCGACGGCCCGCAGGATGCGGAAGGCGGCCCGTTCGCCGTGCGCCAGCCACAGACCGCACAGCAGCGCGGCCAGGAGGTGGGCGGCGAGCATGCCGAACGAGGAGGTGTCGACGCCGGTGGAGTGGCCCGTGTGGCTCATGTCCATGGAGGCCATGCCGTCCATGTGCGGGGAGCCCATGTGCGCGGAGCCCATGTGCGCGGAGCCCATGTGCGCGGAGCCCGTGTGGGTGGAGCCCGTTTCCGGGGCCGGCGAGCCGCTCGCCGACTCTCCGCTCGCCGACTGCGCGAGCGAGAACGCCGCATGCAGGAGCGTCTGGACGGTGACCACGACGGCCAGGACCAGGGGAAGACCCCGCTCCCGCCCGGACAGACCCCAGCCGACGGCGCCGGTCACGGCGAATCCGGCGGCCAGCACCCAGCCGGGTACGTGGCTGCCGGACATCATGACGTGGCCCAGGGCGGCGAGCAGCACACAGACGGCCGCGAACACCGCGGCCCGTACGGTGCGCGAACCCCACCCGGCTGTCATGGCACCCTCATCCTCGCATCGACAGGCACGTCGTCACGCAGGGGTACGGAAATTCCCTCGGCCTGTGACTCACCCCCACCCATGTGATCCACGACACTGTCTACGCGGACGCGGCGGCACCCCTGCGCCGGACGGCGAACACGGCGAACACGGCGGCGGCCAGGCCCAGTACGCCCACGACCAGACCGGCGATGCCGAGCCCGCGCGCGGTGGAGTCGCTTGCCGAGGCCGCCGTCGACCCGGAACGCGCGGTTGCCGCCTCCGGCGTACCGTCGCCCGCCGTGAGCCTGAGCACCGGCGCCGGGTTCTCCGGCTCCGGAGCGCCCTGCTCGGCCTCCTCGATCCAGCGGACGACCTTTCCGTCGGAGTAGGTCTGCAGGGTCTTGAAGGTCAACCGGGAGGTGCTGTCGGGCAGTTGTCCGAAGGCGACGTCGAAGTCCTCGTAGTGGCCCGGGCCGATCGCCCCACCGGTCCAGGTGATCTCGGAGACGGCGTCGGTGACGGTGCCGTCGTCCGTCTTGACCGGCGTCCTCAGCTTCGTGTCGGTCACCTTGGCGCTCCAGCCGTCGTGCGGGGAGACGAGGACGCCGAGGACGGGGTGGTCGGTGGGCAGGAAGAGCTGCACCTTCGTGGTGCTCAAGGAGTCGTCCTCGTCGGGGACCCGGAAGCTCAGGACGCCGTCGGTGGCGCCCTTGGCGTAGCTCTCGGGGTGCACGGTGACGTGCGCGGAGGCGGCGCCCGCGGCGGCCAGCACTCCGGCGGCGGCGAGGACGGTGACGGCGCCGGCGCGGCGCAGGCCGGTGGGCGTGCAGGACATGGCCCGGTAAGGCATGGGGCGGTAGGGCATGGGTGGGTGGATCTCCGTACTGGGGAAGGGTGTCGGGGGTCGGATCGCGTACGGAAGCCCCACCGGCGGGCCCCTTCGGCGCACCGCGTGCCGCAGCATGGTCCGGCGCAGCGCGCCCGGTCCGTCACCCGCTCGTCGTACGCCCCCGGGACGGACCGGTACGGCCCGCCCGTACCTCAGCACCTGCCACCAGGCGACGAGCCCCGGCACGAACGCGACGGCCCGGCGCAACAGCGACCACAGCGCGGCCTCGCCGCGTCGCAGCCACCAGGTCAGCAGGAGGGCGGCAAAGACGTGGGCGAGGCCGGCGTGCGGCGTCAGGGCGTGTGACGGATGCATGCGCATGCCGTGCACGGCCACGACCGCATGCGGCCGCGCGGCCCCGAACGCGAGGTGCAACCCGCCCTGCGCCGCGAGCGTCGCACCGCCGAGGGGCGGCAACGACCGCTCCCGCCCGCCCAGTAGGCACCCTCCCGCGAACACCGCCACGAACCCGGCGCCCTGCACGCACACCGGCGGCGCCGTCCCGGTCGCCAGTGCGTGCCCCCCGGCGGCCAGCAGCACGCACAGCGCCGCGAACACCGCCGCGCGCAGCCCTCGCACCGCAGGGGACGCCCTCATGCCGCCCGATCCTGCCACCCACTTCGGGGTGCCCGGCCCGTGCCCGTGCCCTCGCGCGCCGTTTTTGCACGGGCATGACCGGACGTTTCCCCACCCGCGTCACATCCCGGTGGCGTCCACCACGGCACCGAGGTCGACGAACTTGAAGCCGGTCGCCGTACGCGTACCGCCCTCCCCGTCCGGTACCGCGGGGGTCTCCTGACCGTCCTGGACGACGAGCAGGCCGCGCGGGTAGCGGTCGCCGAGCGGGGCGTTGAGGACGGCCGCGCCGTCGCACTCCTCCACGCTGTCGAGCCCGTCCGTCGCGGCGCCGATCCGGAAGCCGCCCTCGTACTCGTTGTCCTCGCTCACCTCGCGGTCGTACAGGGCGAAGGTGTTGTCGCCCTGGCTGGAGGCGAGGAGGTAGCCGTCACCGTCCCGTTCCTGGAAGAGGGTCAGGCCCTCGACGTCGGCCGCCAGACGCCTGCCGCCGTATCCGGGGTCGGTGCCCGGGGCGCACTCCTCGGTCTCCTCGTCGTAGGTCCCGGGGACGCCGTACTCCTTCACCTTGTCCACGAGCGCCGGCTTGCCGGTGAGGTCGGCGCTCAGCCGCCAGATGCCGACGTCCTCCTGGCCCGCGTAGAGCGTGCCGGTGGCCGGGTCGACGACCATGCCCTCGACCTGCGGGAGTTCGCCTGGCTCCAGGCAGGGGGTCCACGTCGTGCCGTTCGGCAGGCGGAAGGAGGAGGGCAGGTCGAGGGTGCGGACCTTGCGGTAGCCGACCGTGCCGTTCGCGGCCGGGACGAGTTCGAGCAGGGCGAGGCGGGTGCGTTCGCGCCGGCTCACCAGCGCGTAGGTACGGCCGGTGGATGTGTCCTTCCAGGTGGCGAGGCCATACGCCGTGCGCTGGTCGTTGATCTCGCTCTGGCCGGCGGAGAAGACCGGGGCGGCGGCCGGGTCGGTGACATCGGTCAGCGGACCGCCGGGCCGCGAGGGATCGACGCGGTAGATCCGCAGCCGGTCGCCGCCACGGTCGCTCACCACCGCCACGTCGGCCCGCCCTGCCGGGGTACGCAGCCCGGAGACGAGGTCGACGTTGTTGAACCGGCCCGGGGCGTCGTCCTCGCCGGGCGGCTGCGGGGCGGGCAGCGACTGCACGAGGCGGGCGCCGAGGTCGTAGACCCGAAGACCGCCTTCCTTGGCGGTGGCCACGACGAGGCTGCGCCCCGGGTCGGCGGGGTTGCGCCAGATCGCCGGGTCGTCGGCGTCGGAGTTGCCGCCGGCCTCGTCGTCGTGGAGGGCGGCGGTCTCACCGGTGGCGGTGACCACCGGCAGACCGGCCGCGCCCACCGGGGAGACCGCGAGGAGGGTCGTCAGCACGGTGCCCGAGGCGAGAAGTGCGGCGCTTCGCGCGGTGCGGGGCGTTCTCACAGGCGCTTCCTTACCGTCGATGTGTCAAGGACATGTCGATGGTGCGGGAGAAAGCTTGCCACCAGGAGACGGTGATCTGTCGGGCCGCCGTGGGGCGTACGACCGTACGTCGGCCCCGTTTCCCGCGGTGTCGACGGCCCGGCGTCCGCCCGCCACCCGCAGGACACCAAACCTGTACTGTTCCTTTTCTTGAACCATTCGTGTTTATGAGGGTAGGTTGTGGCCATGACTGCACCCCAGCCCCCGACCACTGCCGAGGAACTGCGCGGTGCCGGCCTGCGGGTGACGGCCGCCCGTGTCGCATTGCTCGAGACCGTCCGGGGCGGGGACCACCTCGGCGTCGAGGCGATCGCCTCCGGGGTGCGTGAGCGCGTCGGCCACATTTCGCTTCAAGCCGTGTACGAGGCCCTCCACGCCCTCACCGCCGCCGGGCTCGTACGCCGCCTCGAGCCACCGGGCAGTCCCGCCCGTTTCGAGGGACGCGTCGGCGACAACCACCACCACCTCGTGTGCCGGTCGTGCGGTGTCGTCGCCGACGTCGACTGCGCGGTAGGCCATGCCCCCTGCCTGACCGCGTCCGAGGACCACGGCTTCTCGGTCGACGAGGCCGAGGTCATCTACTGGGGCCTGTGCCCCGACTGCACCACCGCTTCCACCGCCCTCAGTTCCTGAGCGTGTGTTTCACCCCGTTCGGAAGGATTCCCCATGACCGAGAACCATGACGCGATCGTCACGGACCCGAAGCCGGAGGCGGCCGGAGGCTGCCCGGTCGCGCACGGACGCGCCCCGCACCCCACCCAGGGTGGCGGAAACCGTCAGTGGTGGCCGGAGCGCCTCAACCTGAAGATCCTTGCCAAGGACCCGGTCGTCGCGAACCCTCTCGGTGAGTCGTTCGACTACGCCGAGGCGTTCCAGAACCTCGACCTGGCGGCCGTGAAACAGGACATCGCCGAGGTGCTGACCACCTCGCAGGACTGGTGGCCCGCCGACTTCGGCAACTACGGCCCGCTGATGATCCGCATGGCCTGGCACAGCGCCGGCACCTACCGCATCAGCGACGGCCGCGGCGGTGGCGGCCGTGGACAGCAGCGCTTCGCGCCGCTGAACAGCTGGCCGGACAACGGCAACCTCGACAAGGCCCGCCGTCTGCTGTGGCCGGTCAAGAAGAAGTACGGCCAGTCCATCTCCTGGGCCGACCTCATGATCCTCACGGGCAATGTCGCGCTGGAGACGATGGGCTTCGAGACGTTCGGCTTCGCCGGCGGCCGCGCCGACGTCTGGGAGGCCGACGAGGACGTCTACTGGGGTCCCGAGACCACCTGGCTCGACGACCAGCGCTACACCGGCGACCGCGAGCTGGAGAACCCGCTCGGCGCCGTCCAGATGGGCCTCATCTACGTCAACCCGGAGGGCCCCAACGGCAACCCGGACCCGCTGGCCGCGGCCCGCGACATCCGCGAGACGTTCCGCCGCATGGCGATGAACGACGAGGAGACCGTCGCCCTCATCGCCGGTGGCCACACCTTCGGCAAGACCCACGGCGCGGGCCCGGCCGACGCGGTCGGCAACGACCCCGAGGCCGCCTCCATGGAGGAGCAGGGCCTGGGCTGGAAGTCCACCCACGGCACCGGCAAGGGCGGCGACGCCATCACCTCCGGTCTCGAGGTCACCTGGACCACCAAGCCCACCCAGTGGAGCAACGACTTCTTCGACATCCTCTTCGGCTACGAGTGGGAGCTGTCCGAGTCCCCGGCCGGCGCCAAGCAGTGGGTGGCCAAGGACGCCGAGGCGATCATCCCGGACGCGCACGACCCGTCGAAGAAGCGTCTGCCCACGATGCTCACCACCGACCTCTCGCTGCGCTTCGACCCGATCTACGGTGAGATCTCCAAGCGCTTCCACGAGAACCCGGCCGAGTTCGCGGACGCCTTCGCCCGCGCCTGGTTCAAGCTGACCCACCGCGACCTGGGCCCGAAGTCGCTGTACCTCGGCCCGGAGGTCCCGGCGGAGACCCTGCTGTGGCAGGACCCGCTGCCGGTGGTGACGCACGAGCTCGTCGACGCCGCTGACGTCGCCACCCTCAAGAGCCAGATCCTCGCCTCGGGCCTGACGGTCTCCGAGCTCGTGTCCACCGCGTGGGCGTCGGCCTCGACCTTCCGTGGCAGCGACAAGCGCGGCGGCGCCAACGGTGCGCGCATCCGCCTGCAGCCGCAGAGCGGCTGGGAGGTCAACAACCCCGACCAGCTGGCCTCGGTCCTGCGCACCCTCGAGGGGATCCAGGAGTCCTTCAACGCCGCCCAGTCCGGCGGCAAGCAGGTCTCGCTCGCCGACCTGATCGTGCTCGCCGGTGCGGTGGGCGTCGAGAAGGCCGCCAAGGACGCCGGCTTCGACATCGAGGTCCCCTTCACGCCGGGCCGCGTCGACGCGTCGCAGGAGCAGACGGACGTCGAGTCGTTCGCCGCGCTCGAGCCGGCCGCCGACGGGTTCCGCAACTACCTCGGCAAGAGCAACCGCCTGCCGGCCGAGTACCTGCTGCTCGACAAGGCGAACCTGCTCACCCTGAGCGCCCCCGAGCTGACCGTCCTCGTCGGCGGCCTGCGCGTCCTGGGCGCCAACCACGGGCAGTCCTCGCACGGCGTCCTCACCGACACCCCCGGGACCCTGACGAACGACTTCTTCGTCAACCTCCTGGACCTGGGCACGACGTGGAGCTCGACCTCTGAGGACCAGACCACCTTCGAGGGCCGCGACGCCGCCACCGGCGAGGTCAAGTGGACCGGCACCCGCGCCGACCTCGTCTTCGGCTCCAACTCCGAGCTGCGCGCCCTCGCTGAGGTCTACGCGAGCGACGACGCCAAGGAGAAGTTCGTGAAGGACTTCGTCTCCGCGTGGGACAAGGTCATGAACCTGGACCGGTTCGACCTGGTCTGATCATGAACGATGCCCGGGCCGGCCCACAGGGGGCGGCCCGGGCATCGCCATGTGCGCCGCACGGTCAGTGTCCGGCGAGTTCTCCCGTGAGCTTGCCGTGGAGGTCGGCGCCGGGATCGTTCAGGCCGATGATCTCGACCGACTTGCCGACCCTGGTGAACGGCACGCCCGGCAGACCCGGCACCGGCAGCGAGGACGGCAGGGCGCCTTTGTCACCGCCGTCGGCACGGCGATCCCGGCGGCGACGGTCATGACGGTGAGGATCACGATCGCGACCAGCGGCGCCGGGAGTGACCGGGGTGAGCACGATGGCCCCGGATCATCCGATCCGGGGCCATCACTGGGCGCGTTGTCGTCACAGAGCGGCAGCGTGGACGTCCGCGCCCGCCGTGAGCCCCTCGGTCGAAGCCACGGCCATGAGGTCGGCGCAGACGTCTGCGATCGGCGTCTCGACGGAGAGACCGCCGAAGCCGCCGACGGCGAGTCCGCCGGAGACGTCGTCCAGGTCGGTGTCGGAGATCTCGGCTGTTTCCACCGGGCCGGCAAGGTTCATCGCGCGCGGTTCCCTTCGCATAGGCATGTCGGACAGGCGTGTCGGACTGGCGGAGTTCGCCTGATTCACGAGGCGGGAACTCATCCGGCGACTTGCGCCATGCGCAGGATCAAAGCACGTCGGCAAAGGGGCGGCCAGCCGTCGCAGACCCGGGCGGGAGACGCGGCGGCGACCGGCTTCACGGGCGTGACCTCGCGGTGACGGGACACACCGAATCCTTCACGCGACCCACCTCTGCGCTGCACGCACGACGGCTGCCACCGGTTCCGAGACGGACACCCCGGCGTCGGGGCCGCCGCGATCCGGCGCCGTCGTGACCACGGTTCAGACTCCGAACGGCCTTCGGTGAACGGTGTGCAGGTTTACCGGATCTTCGGCAAGCACTACGCGTCCCGCTCCCGCGGATCACCCGGGTATCCGATCCGCAGGAGCTGGGACAGCAGGTCGGCCCGGCGCAGCAGCGGTCCGACCACGTCACGGACGACGTCGACGGGTTCCCCGGCGGACTGCCTGTCCGCAGGAACTCGTGAGGGCGTGCCGCCATCCCACGGGCCCGTCTCGAAGGCCCCCGTCCCGGCGCTGGTCATCGCGCCGTGGCGACGGCTGGTTCCCACCGGCGCAGGCGGAACCGGCCGTGCCGCAGCAGGGGCCGTTCGACCAGGACGTACGAGGCCAGGGCCGCCGCGACCGTCACCACGACGCCGGCGGGGAGCAGGCGGTCGCCGTTGACGCCGAGGTCGGAGAGCAGCCGGATGACGGGGTAGTGCCACAGGTACATCCCGTAGCTGAGGTTGCGTCCGACCCATGCCAACGCGGCCACCGACAACAGGCGGGAGGGCCACGACCGCGGACACAGGTCCAGCGCGGCCACCACCGTGGCCGACAGGACGGCGGCGGCCAGGAAGCCGACCGTGTACCAGACGGGGTTCCACCGGCTCGCTCCGGTGATCGGTACCTGCCAGGCGACCAGCCCCAAGAGCACGAGCGCGGGCCAGCAGAGCCGTCCGGCCCAGCGGCGCAGGAGCGCCAGCCGGGGGTCGTCGGCGCGCAGCCGGGCCAGGACGACGGCCAGCAGAGCCCCCATGAGGAGCTGGTCGGCGCGGGTGTCGGGGCCGTTGTAGATGCGGTGCGCCGCCGTGGGGTCCCAGAGCACCATCCGCCAGATCACCGGCAGGAGGCACAGCGCCGCGACCCAGCCCAGGACGGTCCGTGCCGTGGCGTGCCGTAGCAGCACCAGCAGCAGGAGCGGCCAGGCCAGATAGAACTGCTCCTCCACCCCGAGCGACCAGGTGTGGCTGAAGGGCACGGTCAGGTCCGAGTACGGGCCGGGCTCCCCAGCCCGTACGAGATTGACCACCGAGCCCGCGGCCAGCGCCGCCGCCGTCCACGCCCCGTCGAGCAGTGGCAGCGGGAGTGCCACGGACAGCAGGGCGATGACCGCGCACATCACCAGCATGGCCGGCACCAGCCGCAGCCACCGCCGCCGGTAGAACGACCACAGGCCGATGCGCCCGGTACGGGCGTACTCGGCGACCAGCAGCCGGGTGATGACGAAGCCGCTGAGCGTGAAGAACACGTCCACGCCCACCGAGCCTCCGGGCACCAGGTCCGGCTCCACGTGATACACGATCACCAGCACCACGGCGACCGTCCGCAGTCCGTCCAGCCCCGCCACCCGCCCACCACGCAGTGCCGACGAAAAGCCCCGCCCGCCGCGTCTGTGCCGTTCCGCCGATGAGGGGACGGCAGGCGGCGCCGCTCGCACGCCCGGGCTCTGCTCGGTGGCCTCGTCTACCGTGCTCGGATGAGAGGTGCTCATAACGGCCGCGTCTGCCCTGCGCGCCGGAGGTCACACCCTTTCTCAGGTTCCTCACACGTTCAGCGCCGCTTCCCGGCCGCCGAGGCACGACCCCACCGCCCTCCGACACCGATGATCCTTCAAGCGCCCGCCCAAGCGGTTGAATGTTGAATCAGGTGGGGTTGGGGCGTTGGTCCTCCTCGACGCGCTACCGCCCGCAGCGCGTACGTCCTTGGCGCGTCCCCTCGCCCACATGCCGAAATGGGCAGTGCCTCGCGAGATCGATCCCGCGGTGGAGCGCCGCCGCAAGCCGGCCGCCTCCAAGTCCTCTCGTGGTGAAGGACGGACCACCCATGCATGTACCACCCGGCGTCGAGCAGCCCGGAGCGGCTCAGGACGAACCCGTAGCGGTCGTCGGGGCCGCCTGTCGGTTCCCCGGTGAGGTCCGCTCCCTCGCCTCGCTCTGGCGCTTGCTGATGGCACGTCGGGAGACGGTGCGGGAGGTGCCCGGTGAGCGGTGGGAGCAGGCGGAGCTGGCCGGTCTTCCCGACCAGGTAGCGGCCCGGCTGCGCTACGGCTGCTTCCTCGACGACGACATCTACGCCTACGAGCCGGAGTTCTTCGGGATCAACGCACAGGAAGCGCCCTGGGTGGATCCGGAGCACCGGTTGCTGTCCGAAGTCGTGTGGGAGGCCATCGAGCACGCCGGCATTCCGGCCCAGCGGCTGTCGGGCACACCGACGGGCATGTTCTTCGGGATCTACCAGAAGGACTACATGCTGCGGGTGCAGCGGCCTCTCGATCGAGGAGGTCCGGCGCAGTCGGCGAGTCTCGACCTGCTGGCGCACCGGGGCCGGTTCCTCGAACTCGGCAAGCGGGACATCTACGCCAACACCCGCCTCGGGCTGCTGCCGTTCCGCCGCAACGTCACCTTCGCCGGCGTCGACGTGCTGATGATGACGCAGCAGAACCCGGAACTGCTCGCCGAGGGCTACCGCGACCTGGCCGGCATGCTCGCGGACGGCACCCTGCCTTTGCTGCCCGTCACCGCACACCCCGTCACCGAGGCGTCGTCGGCCTTCCACACCATGGCCTCCGCCCGGCACACCGGCAAACTCGTCCTCACCTGGCCCACCAAGGGCACCGACATCCTGCCCGTGCGATCGGAGGACGTCCCCGTCGTACGGCCCGACGCGAGCTACCTGGTCACCGGCGGGCTCGGCGGACTGGGGCTCCTGGTCGCCCGGTGGCTGGCCGGACGAGGCGCCGCGGCTGTCGTACTCGCCTCCCGCGGCGCCCCCACTCCGGCCGCCCGCACCGCCCTCGACGCCCTCACCGCCGACTTCGGCACCCGCGTCGAGGTCGTGAGCGGGGACCTCGCCGAACCGGGCGTCGCCGACACCCTCGTACAGGCCGCCCTGGACACGGGCCACCCGCTGCGCGGCGTCGTGCACGCGGCAGCCGTCGTCGAGGACGCCACCGTCGCCAACCTCTCCCCCGCCCTCCTGGAGAAGGTCTGGCGGCCCAAGGCGACCGGCGCCTGGCTGCTCCACCACGCCACCGGCGGCCAGGACCTGGACTGGTGGGTCACCTTCTCCTCCGCCGCCTCCCTGCTGGGCAACCCCGGGCAGGGCGCCTACGCGGCCGCCAACGCCTGGCTCGACGAGTTCACCGCCTGGCGGCGGTCCCAGGGCCTGCCGGCCCCACCGCCGACCACTACGGACGGCAGGTCGACGACGTCCTCGGCGTCGAAATGCGCGCCAGTGGCGCCCTGATGAACCTGTTCGCCCGCAACCCCGGCCTCGTCCACACCGCGCTGACCCGCCTGCCCCCGGCATGGCGCCGTCTCGACGCCTACATCGCCGGCCGCACCAGCGTGGCCGGAATCATGGCCACGCCCATGGCCCGCGGCGCCACCGCCCTGGCCACCCGGCTCCCTCGGGCCCGCGAGAGCGCTCCACCCCTGAGGCCTGAGACCGGCTCAAGGCCGCGCGTGGCCTCCGGCGATGCACCCGCCGAAGGCCACGCGGTCGGCCGCCCCGCGCAGGATGGCGGTTACTCGCCGTCGGACTCCACGACCCAGCCCCGGCGGATCGTCCACACCCTGCCGTCCGCCGTCGCGCCCCGCATCCCCTCCAGCACCTCCGGGCCCGCAGCGGTCACCAGACGCGAGTCACCCGCGGACGCGAAGCCGAACGTGCGGCGCGGGTCCCAGTCGGTGCTGTGCCGGAGCCGGCGGCTCATCTGGGCCCAGCCGACCGGCGCCGCGGCCACCACCCAGGCGTCCGGCTCGGGACGGGTCAGCCGACGAGCCTGCCGCAGCCATGAGGCCGCGTCCTCGGGCCAGTCGACAACCGCGGCGAGATGTCCGCCGCTCCTGTGCCACGCGTCGGCGAACGCCGCGGCGGCGTCCCGCGACGCGGCGTCCCGGCCGTGCCCCAGCGCGACACTGCCGCCGCGGAAGCCGCATGCCTCCAGCAGCGCGAGCAGGCGGGCGATCTCCCGGTCGGTGTGCGGCCGGGCGGCGGGCCGAGTCGCGTAGTCGGAGAGTGCGGCCGGAACCAGCCGGGGAGAGGGCTCGCTCATGACGGCTCCCCCTTGCGCCACGCCCGGTGGCGATGGGGCAGGCACAGCGCGCACGGCCGGTACCCCGCGGCGACGGCGGTCGCCTCGTCCGCGAAGAACACCCGATGGCGCACGTAGTTCCCGCGAGCGATGTGCCGCAGGGCGGACGGGCAGTCCAGTCGTCCGTAGATCCGTCCGCGCCGGTAGCCGCCGAACCGGCCGGCCACGTCGCTGCGGTACGGCCGCCCGTCGCCGCCGATCAGTGTGTACCCGCGAGCCGCCGCCGCGGGGGCCGTCCCGTCGAGCCGTTGTGTGTCCACCAAGGCACTGTGCATCATCCCGGGCGGCCGTACCAGCGGTTTCCGGACGTCCACCTCGACGCCCACGGGGCGGGGTGCCGCACGACGACGGCGGCGGTGCGCCCTCGACGGGCGGGCGCTTCGAGCGGCGCTTCAGCGGCGCCGGGCAGCCTTGCCTGTCAGGGCAGTCCCACGCTGCCGGGGCCCGGCCCCGGCGTCCGCGCGCCCCGGCCGCCGGGCCCGTATCCCTCGACCCCGGGTTCAAGGAGAGAGACCGTCGTGCGAATCGCCGTGACCGGCTCGATAGCCACCGACCATCTGATGTCCTTCCCCGGTCGGTTCACCGACCAGCTGATCGCCGACCAACTGCAACAGGTCTCCCTTTCCTTCCTCGTCGACCGCCTCGACGTGCGCCGCGGTGGGGTCGCCGCCAACATCGCCTTCGGACTGGCACGGCTGGGGCTGACTCCGCATCTGATCGGCGCCGCGGGCGTCGATTTCGCCGAGTACGGCGCCTGGCTGCGTGCCGCCGGGGTGGACACGGACTCCGTCCGGATCAGCCGGACACTGCACACCGCCCGGTTCGTGTGCACGACGGACGAGGTGCAGAACCAGATCGCCACCTTCTACGCCGGTGCCATGGCCGACGCCGCGAAGATCGACCTCGCCGCGGTGGCGGCCCGCTGCGGCGGATTCGACCTCGTACATGTCGGCGCCGACGCCCCCGAGGCCATGCTGCGCCATACCGAGACCGCCCGGCGCGCCGGCGTCAGCCTCGCCGCCGATCCCTCGCAGCAGCTGGCCCGCCTGGACGAGACCCAGGCACGACAGCTGGTGGACCGCGCGCACCTGCTGTTCACCAACGAGTACGAGGCCGCCCTGCTGCGGGAGCGCACCGGCTGGAGCGAACGGGACATCCTGCTTCGTGTCGGCACGTGGATCGTCACCCGGGGCGCGGACGGCGTCTCCTTGTCGCGGTGCGGGCAGCCGCGTGTCGACGTGCCCGCCGTCACCACCGCGAAGATCGCCGACCCGACCGGAGTGGGGGACGCGTTCCGCTCCGGTTTCCTCGCCGGCCTGAGCTGGGACTGGCCCCACGAGCGCGCGGCGCAGCTCGGCTGTGCGCTGGCGTCGATCGTCCTGGAGACGGTCGGCACACAGGAGTACAAGCTGCCGGCCGTGGATCTGATCGACCGTGTCGAGCGCACGTACGGGCACGAAGCGGCCCGTGGGATGGAGCCGCGCCTGGCAGGGCTGTCATGAGCGGGGTGGCGATGGCGTGCGCCGAGTACCGGATCGGGGTCGCCCGGTCCGAGGAGTTCACCGTGGGAGGCCGTTCATGAGCTCCGTGCGCGAGGCACTGGCGAGTGGCGTTCCGTCGTTCTCGTTCGAGTTCTTCCCGCCCAGGACCGGCCAGGGCGAGCGTGTCCTGTGGAACTCCGTCCGCCGTGTCGAACCCCTCTCCCCCACCTTCGTGTCCGTCACCTACGGCGCCGGCGGCTCCTCGCGCGAACGCACCGTCGAGGTCACCCGGCGCATCGCCGCCGAGACCACCCTGCGGCCCGTCGCCCATCTGACGGCCGTCGGGCACTCGGTGGCCGAGCTGCGGCACATCATCGGCCAGTACGCCGACGCGGGGATCAGGGACGTCCTGGTGCTGCGGGGCGACCCGCCCGGCGATCCGAACGGCCCCTGGACGCCGCACCCGGACGGTTTCACGTACGCCCGGGAGCTGGTCGAACTGGTGCACTCGCTGGGGGACTTCACCGTCGGTGTGGCGGCTTTCCCCGAGATGCACCCGCGCTCGCCGGACTGGGAAAGCGACATCCGGCACTTCGTCGACAAGTGCCGGGCCGGAGCCGACTACGCCATCACCCAGATGTTCTTCCGCGTCGAGGACTACCTGCGGTTGCGCGATCGGGTGGCGGCGGCCGGATGCGACATCCCGATCATCCCGGAGATCATGCCGGCCACCGACGTCCGCCAGATTCGCCGCTTCGCCGAACTGTCCCACGCGGCCTTTCCCGAAGACCTCGCCCACCGGCTCGAGAGCGCCCGCGACGACGCCGCCGAGGGTCACCGGATCGGTGTCGAGCACGCCACCGCCATGGCCGGACGCCTCCTCGCCGAAGGCGCGCCCGGCCTGCACTACATCACGCTCAACAAGTCCACCGCGGCCCTCGACATCCACCGCAACGTGCTGGCCACGCGGATCACAGGGAGCGTGCGGGTCCACTGAGTCCGTGGCCTGCCGCGGCCAGAACCGTCGTGGGGCACTCCTTATGGGGCGGGCGGGGCAGAGGCCGCCCGTGGCACCAGCCCGCCCGATGCGCTCTAGGCGGGGTCCCCGAACCAGCATCGCAGCGCCCCGGACAGGGCGTCCGCGTCCCCGGCGTCTGCCCGAGCCGACCAGGCGATGTATCCGTCGGGCCGCACCAGCAGGGCGTCCGCGCCGACCGGTTCGGCCGCCGTCGCCGTCACCACGTTCACCCTGAAGCGCCAGGGTTCCACGGCCTCCAGCAAGTCCTCCGAGTCGGACAGGAGGAGCAGCAACGGCTCCGCGCTGTGCAGGAGTTCGGCGAGGCTGGTGACCGCGTCGCCGGACTTCAGAAGCACGTCGGGGGCGAAGCGGCCGGCCAGCGGGTCGCCGGGGCCGCCGGTGTCGTAGTGGACGTCGACGCCGCTGATCATGCCCCCGAGGTACTGGTTGACGTCGTCGAAGTGCATCATCCGGGCGAACAGGGTGCGCAGCGCGTCCATGCGGGGGTCGGGGTCCATGAGGGCGACCTGGGCGCGCACGTTCTCCAGGACCGCCTCGGCGATGGGCGCGCGTTCGGTCTCGTATGTGTCGAGCAGTCCGGGCGGCGCCCAGCCGTGCACCTCCGCGGCGAGCTTCCAGCCCAGGTTGACGGCGTCCTGGAGGCCGAGGTTGACGCCCTGGCCGCCGGCCGGGAAGTGGACGTGGGCCGCGTCGCCGGCGAGCAGGACCCTGCCGACGCGGTAGTGCTCGGCCTGCAGGGCGGCGTCGCTGAAGCGAGTGAGCCAGCTCGGTGAGTCCATGGGCACCGGGTGGCCCGCGATCCGCTCCACCTCCGCCCGGAACTCGTCCAGCGTCACGGGCGCCTGCCGGTCCGGATGCGGGCCGCGGAAGTCGTACGTGCACACTCGGCTGCGTCCGAACAGGTTGCGCCACACCAGGGTCCAGCCCCGCGGGTTGCGCTGCCAGCCCTGCGGCGCCCGGGCCGGATCCAGGAGGCGGACCTCTCCGATCAGGGCGCCGACCCGGGCGGGCGTGCCGGTGAACGGGATGCCGGTCAGTTGGCGGACGGCGCTGCGCGCGCCGTCCGCACCGACCACCCAGGAAGCGCGCAGCGTGTCCGTGGCGCCCCGGGAGTCGCGTACGGTCAGGCGCACGGCGTCCGGTTCCTCGTCGAGGCCGACGACTTCGCGGCCCCGCCTGATCCGCGAACCGAGCCGTTCGGCGTCGGCCGCGAACACCTCCTGCGCCCACGCCTGCGGGCTGCCCACCATCACCGGGCCCTCGGTGACGACGCGGCTCAGGTCGAGGTCGAACATGCCGGAGAAGTGGAACGGTACGGGGCCGACGCCCACCGGCGGGGCCGGGGGGCCGGGCTGCACGGCTTCGAGGAGCCCGCGCCGGCGCAGTGTCTGCGCGGTACGGGCGTGCAGCGTCCCCGCCTTCGACTCACCGGTCGGCGCCGGCAGCTTCTCCAGAACGGTGACGTGCACGCCCAGCAGAGCCAGTTCCCGGGCGAGCAGCATGCCGACGGGCCCGCCGCCGACGATGGCGACCTGGGTGTCCACGGCTGGGCTGTTCGGCATCGGGGCTCCTGCGGTGATAGGCGGCGACTCTGGTCAGGCGGTCGGGTGCTGTACGAGGAGGAACACCGGCCCGCGCCGCCGGGTTGCACCGGCAGGAGCCGGCTCAGCTGCCCGGCAGCCGCACCGACTGCCGGTGCCGGAAGACGTTCGCGGGGTCGTACGCCTGCTTGACCCGCTGCAGCCGGCGGTAGTTGCCCTTGTAGTACAGGGCGTGCCAGGGCGTGCCCGAGCGGTTGAACTCCGGTGAACCGAGGTCGGCGTCGGGGTAGTTGACGTAGCAGCCGTCGGTCACCGCACCGGGCACCGGGACGCCGCCGGTGTCGGCGTACATGTCGGCGTAGAACTCGCGCAGCCAGCGGACGCTGTCCTTCTCGTCGGCCGGGTCGTCCCACCAGATCATCCAGGCCAGCTTGTACGGGGCGTCCCGGTGGGCGCTCGCCGTGGCGTCCTGGGCGACGGCCGACACCTGGCCGGCGAAGGAGCTGAGCATGACCGAGGCCGTCGGGTTGCCGATGTCCGTCCGGGTCAGGTGGCGGTGGAGCACGGCGAGTTGACGCTCGGGGAAGCTCGCCTTCATGTACGCCGACTTGAAGTCGCTCTTCTGGGTCGGGTCGTTGGTGGTGGGGTTGGCCGTGCCCAGATAGCGGGCCGCCTGAAGCCAGGGGAGGCGGCGCGGGGTGGCCAGGTCCGGCAGCGCGGCCAGCTCGCCCATCCGCGTGGTGACCGGTCCGCGCGTGGCGGTGACACCCTCACTCACCGCCGCGAGGAACTCGTCGTGCAGCCGGGCGGCGCCGGGCACGCTCGCGTCGACGTGCGTGATCAGGCCCACGGCCCCGTTCGAGACGTGGTTGAGGGAGAGCAGGCTGCACACGGCGGTCGCCGGGTCGTCGGGGGCGGCGTGCCGCACGTGCCAGTCCGCGTAGTTGCGGACCAGCCGGGTGAAGGACCGCTCGTCCAGGTCGGACCAGTTCCAGGAGACGGCGCTGACCAGGACCTCCGGGGGCGGGGCCGGGAGCAGCCGGGCGGGGTCGGTGCCGCTCGCGCCGGGGCTGCGGAACCAGTAGCGGGTCACGATGCCGAAGTTGCCGCCGCCCCCGCCCGTGTGAGCCCACCACAGGTCCCGGTGGGGATCATTCTCCTCGCGGGTGGCGACGACGGTGCGCACGGTGCCGTCGGCGTTCACCACGACGACCTCGACCGCGTACAGGTGGTCCACCACCAGGCCGAGCCTGCGGCACAGCAGTCCCCAGCCGCCGCCGCTGACGTGGCCGCCCGCCCCGACCTGGAAGCACATGCCGGCCGGCACGATGACGCCCCAGGTGCGGTACAGGCGCTCGTAGACGTCGAGGAGCTGGGCGCCCGGCTGCACCATGAACGCGTTCATCGACGCGTCGAAGTCCACGTCCCGCATCGCCGACATGTCGACGACCGCCTGGACGTCGGGGCTGAAGACGAAGTCCTCCCAGCAGTGCCCGCCGCTGCGCACGGTGATCCGCTTGCCGGCCCGGACCGCCTGCCGGACGGCGGCGGCGACCTGCGCGGTCGACCGGGGTATGTAGACCGCCTCGGGCCGCCCGACGTAGCGCTGGTTCCAGCCCCGGACGAGGTCCGGGTAGCGCGCGTCGCCCGGGGTGACGGTCACCAGTTCCTCCGGCTGGGCCACCGCCTGCTGCGCGGGCAGCAACACGCCGCCGCCGATCGCGGCGCCTGCCGCGAGCACACCCCGTCTGCTCACCTGTTCTCTGCCGTGCGTCATCTGGCATCCCCTCCCGCTCCACGGATCACACCCGGACGCGGTGACGCTAGGCAGGGGAGGGGCGTTCCGGCACTCCGCATCTTGCGGCGATCTCGGCCGGGGGCACCTGGCTCGATTCTTCAGAAGCCACTGCGACAGTTCAGCCCGGGACCCCCCGCGGAATCCCATCCGAACTCTGTGACCAGGAACGAAGAGGGGTGTCATGTCGAGCATGCCGCTCACCGGTAAATCGGTGCGCCTCGCGCGATTGTCCCGGCCGGGAGACGGCCGGTTCCTGTTCGTACCGCTGGACCACTCCGTGTCCGACGGGCCCGTCACGACAGCCGCCGGATTCGGCGGCCTGGTAGGTGCCATCGCGGACGGCGGCGCCGACGGTGTCGTCGTCCACAAGGGCAGGGCGCGCATGATCGCTCCGGCGCTGCTCACGCGCTGCTCCCTCGTGGTGCATCTGAGCGCGAGCACCGCCCACGGACCCGACATCAACGCCAAGGTGCTGGTCGGCGACGTGGAGGAGGCGGTCCGGCTGGGCGCGGACGCGGTCAGTGTGCACGTGAACATCGGCTCCGACACCGAGGCCGACCAGCTCGCCGACCTCGGCGCCGTGGCCTCGGAGTGCGACCGCTTCGGCATGCCGCTCATGGCCATGGTCTATCCGCGCGGTCCCCGCGTGGCCGATCCGACCGACCCGACACTCGTCGCCCATGTGGTGAACATCGCCGCGGACCTCGGCGTCGACATCGTCAAGACGGTGCTCGCCGCCCCGCCCGAGCGCATGGAAGAGGTGATCGCCTCCTCTCCGCTGCCGGTGGTGGTGGCGGGCGGCGGCTCCACCGACCGGAGCCTGTACGAGTTCGCGGCCGGCGCCATGGACCTGGGTTGTGCCGGACTCGCCGTCGGACGACGGGTGTTCACCAGCCCGTCGCCCGAGAAGGCGGTCCGGGAACTGGCCTCAATCATTCACCGCCGCGAGCTCATGTCCGAGCCCGCGCCGCAGACCGAGATGGCAGGTGTGTTGTGAAGTTTGCCTGGATCGACCTCCGAACCGTGCCCGCCGAACAGCGTGAGGCGGTCGTCGACGCCGCGATCCACGCACGCGTCGACGGCATCGTCGACAGCGACCCGGAGCGCCTCGCGCTGCTGCCGAACACCGTGAAGCGTGTTCTCGCGCCGGGCGGGCACGCCGGTGACGGGGCCCCGGAGGACCTGATCGTGCTGCGCGAGGTCGTCGACCTCGACAGCCTCGGTGCCCTGGAGAGCCGGCACCGCGGCGGCGAGCAGTCCACGGCCGCCTGGGTGAACGTCGTCGACGACCCCACGCTGAAGCTCGCCTGCGAGTCCGCTCGTGAACTGCCCTACACCGTGGTGGAGTTCAAGGACCCGACGAAGATTCCGCTGGAGATCGTGATCGCCGCCGCGGACGCCTCGCCGGGGCAGCTGATCTGCCAGGCCACCGACATCGAGGAGGCACAGATCATCGTCGACGTCCTGGAGAAGGGCTCCGAGGGCGTCCTGGTCGCCCCGCGCTCCGCCAACGACGTCTTCGCGCTCGTGGAGATGCTCCGGGTGAAGACCCCGGACCTGCAGTTGCAGACGCTCACGGTCGAGTCGATCGAGCACCTCGGACTCGGAGACCGGGTCTGCATCGACACCTGCACGCACTTCGAGAAGGACGAGGGCATGCTGGTCGGCTCGTACGCGCACGGCTTCGTGCTGTGCGTGAGCGAGACCCACCCGCTGCCGTACATGCCGACCCGCCCGTTCCGCATCAACGCGGGCGCGCTGCACAGCTACGTGTTCGGAGCGGACAACCGCACCAACTACCTCAGTGAGCTGAAGGCCGGCAGTCCCGTGCTCGCCGTCGGCGCCGACGGCCGCACCCGCCGCATCGTGGTGGGCCGCATCAAGCTGGAGTCCCGTCCGCTGCTCGGCATCAAGGCCGTCTCCCCGGAGGGCGTCGAGGTCAGCCTGATCGTGCAGGACGACTGGCACGTCCGGGTGCTCGGCCCCGGGGCCGCGGTGCTGAACGTGACGGAGTTGAAGAAGGGCGACCAGTTGCTCGGCCACGTGGCCACCGACAAGCGCCATGTGGGCTGGCCGGTCGGCGAGTTCTGCGTCGAGAAGTAGGCGGAGGCGACCGGGGCCGCCCTCGCCGCGGCCCCGGCGCCGCGGCGAGGGGGTCCGGTGGAGGCGATGACGCAACGGTCCTGGTGGGGTGCCGAACTACTCGGCCGCCACCCCGACGACGAGGTGTGGGCGCGGGTCGCGGACCGCGAGGTCACGTTCGGCAGGCTCCGGCGCGAGACGGCCTGGCTGGCCGATGTGCTGCAGCAGTACGGCATCCGGGAGCGCAGTACGGTCGCCCTGTACGGCAACGCCAGTTTCACGCACCTGTGGACGCTGTTCGCGCTGTGGTCGCTCGGCGCCCAGGTGGTGCTGGTGGAGGCACGGCCCGGCCGGCCGGCACGGGATGTTCCTGCCGGGCCGGAGCGGGTGCAGTTCTCGGTGTCCCTCGGCGAGAGCCGCAAGCGGCCTCATGACTTCGTCGACGAGTGCGAGGTGCTGGTGCGCCGCCGCGCCGGCGGCTGTCCGAGTGCGAGCGGGCACTGCCTCGTGCAGTTCTCGTCGGGTACCACCGGGCGTCCCAAGGCGATCGGCCGGAGCCCCGAGTCACTGCTGGAGGAACTGGACCGGCTCGCTTCGCTGGAAGGTATGCCGCGCCGCGGTGAGCGGGTGGCCGTGCTGGAACCCGTCTCGCACTCCTTCGGGCTGATCGGTGGTGTGCTGCACGCCCTCGCGGTGGGCGCGACCCTCGTGATGCCGACCGCCCGTACGGCGGCGGCGACCGTGCGGGCGGCGGCCGACGCGCACGTGGTGCTGGGCAATCCGCACCACTTCCGCCGGCTGGCGCGGGCCGAGCCCGGGCAACTGCCGCATCTGCGGCTGGCCGTGTCGGGCGGTGACGCCCTGCCGCCCGAGACACCGGCGGTGTTCGGCGTCCGCCACGGGGTGCGCGTCGGCCAGGCCTACGGCACCACCGAGACGGGCATCATCGCCGCCGACCTCACCGGCCGCTTCGGCCCGGCCTGGGTCGGCCTTCCGGTCCCCGGCGTCCGTACCCGGGTGGTCGGCGGCGTCCTGGAGGTGCACGTCCCCGTGTCCCCGTACCTGTACGAGGACACGCCCTGGACCGGTGGCTGGATGTCCACGCGCGACCTGGTCACGCGTGATCCCCACACCGGTGCTCTGCGTCTGCGCGGAAGGGTCCACGGCGTCGGGGACGCGTCGCTCGACCTGCTGCGCATCGAGTCGGTGCTGCAGGCCCACCGGCACATCACGGACGCGGTGGTCCTCGGGGTCGGCCCGATCGAGGCGCACGTGGCGAGCAGCGCGGAACTGGACGGCGACGAACTGCACTCCTGGTGCCGCCGGTTCCTCGGTGGGGCGCCCGCACCGGACCGCTTTCACCTGCTGAGGGAGCTGCCTCGCACGGCCGGTGGCAAGGCCGTACGGGACCGCGGCGTTCTGCGCCGCCACAGGACGCATCCGCCCGGGGCGTGCCGCTGCGTCAACTGGTGAGCCGGGGCTGCGGCCAGTCCGGCGAGCTCCGCTCGGACGACGCGATGCCCTCGCGGGCGATGCGGTGGCGGATGCCTTCGCCCGGCGCCTCGGACCGCGGCAGGACCACAAGGCGGGGTCCCGCACGAGCGGGGGCGAGGTCCCGCACGAGCAAGGCCGCACGAGCGGGTTCCGGGTCCCGCACGAGCAAGGGCGGAGTCCCGCACGAGCAAGGGCGGGGGCGCGGCCGTCGTGATCCGGTCGGCGGCCCCCCTTTTTTTCCTGCGGGCAGGGCGCTGCCGGAGTCGGTCGCGGCGAGAGCTCCGCGATCGACGCCCGCCGCCGGCCCGCGGACGCCGCCCCGCCGCCACCCGCCGGAACAGCCCTGAGAAACGACCTCCTGGACGAGTGGAAGGCACGGAGCATGACGGTGACGACGACCGCCGCAACGCTGTACACCTGTGACGAGGCACGCTGGCAGGCCGTGCGGGACCGGGACGCCCGCGCGGACGGCCACTTCTGCTACGTGGTCACCACGACCGGCGTGTACAGCCGCCCGTCGTGCACGGTGAAGCTGGCCCGGCGCGAGAACGTCCGGTTCTTCCCGACCCCGGAGCACGCCCGCGCCGAGGGATACCGCCCGTGCCGCCGCTGCTGCCCCGATGACTCCGACCGGCACGCCGTGGCGGCCGAGGCTGTCGCCACGGCCTGCCGGATCATCGACGAGGCGCCGCTGCCGCCCAGCCTGGACGAGCTGGCCCGCAAGGTCGGCTACAGCCGCTTCCACTTCCACCGCCTGTTCAAGTCGTTCACCGGCATCACGCCGCACGCCTACCTGGCGGCTGCGCGGGCCCGCCGGGTACGCGAGGCCCTGCCGCTGTCCGGGACGATCGCCGATGCCATGTACAGCTCGGGGTTCAACTCCGGCGGTCACTTCTACGCGGCGGCGACGGAGATCCTCGGCATGACCCCGAAGGAGTATCGGGCGGGCGGCGACGGGACGGACATCCGGTACACGGTGGCGGGCTCGTCGCTGGGGCCGGTGCTCGTCGCGGCGACGGACAAGGGCGTGTGCGGGGTGCTGACGGGGGACGAGGTGCCGGTCCTGCTGCACCGGCTGCACACGATGTTCCGGCAGGCCCGCCTCGTGCCCGCGGACGACGAGTTCGCCGCGGCGGTGGCCGCGGCCGTGCGCGAGGCGGAGCCCCCGCAGCTGGGCCGCGAGCTGCCCCTGCGGATACGGCGGTCGGCGCTCGCCGTGCGGGTTCGACGCGCGGTGCCGACGGCTCCCGCCCCGAGCAGGTAGCCCGGGTCGGCCGCCCTTCTCGACGTGCCGTGCGGCCGGACACGCGACCGCACGGCCAGCCGGTCCACGGCAGGATCCCGGGCAGCCGCGACGGGCTGCGCACTTCCCGCAGCGCACCGCACCGCACCGCCGAGCGGGTGCGTCGCCCGGCGACCGGCGGGACCGGCCCGCCCGATCCGGATCACGCGCGGGCGCACCCGTCCGGGAGCACGGTCAGTCCCGGGAGCGCGACTCCCCCGCGACCTCGGCCGACTTCCGCTCGGACGCCGCCGGACGCAACCGTCCCGAGGCCCAGGTCGCCGGCAGTGCCGCCGCGCACACCAGCAGTCCGGTGAGCATCGCGTCCGTCGCGCCGCCGTGCGACACGGCCGCGCCGCCGGCCACCGCACCGACCGCGATGCCCGCGTTGACCGCGGACGCCGGCAGCGTGGCCGCGAGGTCGCGCCCGGGGCCGGCCAGCAGCCCGACCCGGTACTGGAGTGAGGGGACGAGGCCGAACCCGACCACGCCCCACAGCACGAGGGCGAGGGCCACCAGGGTCCGGGAGGACCCGGCGAGGTACAGGACCGCCAGAGCCGCGACCAGTGCGACGTTCGCCCCGACGAGCGCACGCGCCGCGTCCCGGTCCGCGGCCCAGCCGCCCGCGAACGTGCCGACGGCCGTCGCGGCTCCGTAGGCGAACAGGAAGACGGTCAGCCACGTGCCGGACACTCCCGTGACGTCCTCCAGGAACGGCGTGATGTAGGTGAACGCCGCGAACTGGCCGCCCAGCAGCAGGAATCCGACACCGAGCACCGCCAGGACCCGGGGTGCCAGCGCGTGCCGGGACCGCGCCCACAGACCGCCCGTGCCCGAGCCGTCGACCGGCGGGACGAACACCACCGCCGCCAGCAGCGCCAGCGCACCGAGGACCACGACGGCCGTGAACGCCGCGCGCCAGCCCAGGTGCTGGGCCGCGAGGGTGCCCAGCGGAACGCCCAACGCGGTGGAGACGGCGATGCCGCCGAAGACCACGGAGATCGCGCGCCCGGTCCGCTCGGGCGGCACCAGGGCGGCCGCCACCGTGAACGCCGTACCGAGGAACAGGCCCTGCAGCGCTCCGGTGACGGCCCGGGCCGCGAGCAGCATGCCGAAACCCGGGGCGAGGGCGGCGAGCAGGTTGCCCGCGACATAGCCGGCCAGGGACGTCCACACCACGGTGCGGCGCCGGATCCGGATGGTGAGCGCTGTCAGGAGCGGGCCTCCGACGCAGATGCCCAGGGCGTACGCGGTGACCAGGGTGCCCGCCGTGTCCACCGACACGGAGAGGTCGTCGGCGACGAGTTTCAGCAGGCCGACGACGAGCAACTCGGCGCTGCCCATGACGAAGGTGGCGAGGAAGAGGGCGGCGAGGGCCGGACCCGGCCGCCGCCGCACCGTGAGGGGGACGGAGGTCATGTCAGTGCCAGAAGTTCTTCCTCGCGCCGCGGAGCCCGTGGAACGAGTCGAGGTCGGGGACCGTCCACCCGTCGAGGTCGTACTCCTGAAGGCACTGCTCGGCGAATCCCTTGTACGCGTCCAGCTGGCCGTTCTCCATCTGGGCCATGAAGATGTCGCTGCGCACCGACTCGTGGTTGCCGGAGTAGTTGCGTTCGTACAGCTCGTGCCGGCCGCCGAACTCGGTGCCGACCGCGTCCCACAACAGTTTCATCAGCTTGACGCGGCTGACGGCGTCGTAGCCGTTGGAGCCGCGCACGTACTTGTCGAGGTAGGGGCGCACGTCGGGGTTCTTGAAGTCCTCGGCGCTGGAGTTGACGTAGATGAGGCCGCTGGCGACGTCCTGCTCGATGATCTCCTTGATGCGCGGATAGCCGATGGTCATGAACCAGCGGTAGGCCATGCCGTACTCCAGGCGAGGCAGCAGCGCGCCGTTCTTCCACTCCTCGGGGTTGCGGGCGGCGGCGTCGGTCAGGGCCCAGAACATGTTGCGCCAGGCGAGCACCTCGCCGATCCGGGCCTGGATGCCACGGAAGTCCTTGGTGCCGGTCATCTCGACGGCCTTGACCAGCAGCCCCGCGATGAAGTCGATCTTCACGGCGAGGCGGATGCAGCCGTGGAAGGTCAGCCGCGGGATGAAGCCGGACTTCGGCGCGAACCCGTTGACCTGGTCCACGTCGCCGTAGAGGAAGACGTTCTCCCAGGGGATGAGCACCTTGTCGAGGACGAAGATGGTGTCGTTCTCGTCCAGGCGCGAGGAGAGCGGGTAGTCGAAGGGGCTGCCCATGACGGCGGCCGTCGCGGCGTAGGAGGGACGGCAGATCAGCTTCAGGCCGGGCGCGCCCATCGGGATGGTCGCGACGAGCGCGAACTCCTTCTCCTTGAGCGGCAGTCCGTAGTGCGAGATGAAGTTGTAGTGCGTGATGGCCGAGCCGGTGGCCACGACCTTGGCGCCGCTGACGACGAGACCGGCGTCGGTTTCCTTCTCCACGTGCACGAAGACGTCCTTGACCTCTTCGGACGGGCGGTGCCGGTCGACCGGCGGGTGGATGATCGCGTGGTTCCAGAACAGCACCTTCTCCTGGGACTCGCGGTACCAGCGCTGCGCGTTGTCCTGGAAGGGGGCGTAGTAGTCGGAGTTGGCGCCGAGCGTGCCGAGGAAGGCGGCCTTGTAGTCCGGGCTGCGGCCCATCCAGCCGTAGGTGAGGCGTGCCCACTCGGCGATCGCCTCACGGTCCTCGACGACGTCCTGGACGCTGCGCGGCGTGCGGAAGAACTTGTGGGTGAAGCCGTCGCTCCCGGTGTCGGTGCGGGTGGTCAGCACGTCGCGGCGGGCCGGATCGTGCAGGGCGTCGTACAGGCGGGCCGTCATCCGGGCCGGATTGGCGAACGCCGGGTGCTTGGTGACGTCGTCGACGCGTTCGCCGTAGATGTAGACCTCGCGGTCGTCGCGCAGACTCTCCAGGTACTCGTCGCCGGTCAGGGGGCGGGTGGTGCGGGGAGCCGGTGCCGAGGCGGAGGCCTCGCCCTGCTGCAGCGTCATGGTGTGTCCTTGTCCGGTCGTGACGGTCAGTGACCCAGCGGGATGTGATGTGCCGCGGTTCCCGACGACCACGCGCCGTCGGCAGGTCCGTCGAGGGTCCCGGCCCACGCGTGATGGCCGGGAGCGGTGTCCAGGAGGCGAAAGGCCCCGCCGTGGAACACCAGTGGCTCCGCGTCCCCTGTCGTGAAGCCCCGCACCCGGCCGATGTGCAGCACGTGGTCGCCGCCGTCGTACGCGGCCCAGGGCACGCAGTCGAGGTGGGCGGCGACGCCGGCCAGGCGCGGCCCCGCCGCATCGGGGTCCCAGGGCACCGGAGTGCCCGCGGGCAGTGGCCGGCCCGCGAAGTGCAGGGCCAGGTCCTGTTGGTGTGCGGCGAGCACGTTCACGCCGAACGACGAGGCACCCGGCAGCAGGTCGCACATCCGGCTGCGCCGGTCCAGGGACACCATCACCAGCGGGGGTTCGAGGGAGACGGAGGTGAACGAGCCCACGGTGGCGCCGTGCACGCCGTGGTGGTGTTCGACGGTGACCACGGTGACGCCCGTGGCGAACCGGCCGAGGCAGTCGCGAAAGCGGCGTTGCCTGTCGCTCATCGACACTCCTCGAAAAAGAAATCGGCCCTCGAATCAGGGGCTTTCTCAGCGGCATTGTGCCCGTGGCCGCTGAAGGATCGATCGAGGCAATCGACGCACATTTCTGCGCAATATCCAGGAGTCCGGAAATTATTGACACCGGTGCGTGCGGGCGCCTGTAATTCCTTCTCGGATTCGAGTACCCGACACGAGGTGGCCATCATGAGACTCCAGGTCGAGTTGACCGACGCACTCCAGGACTACGTCGCCGATGTCTCGCTGCGCGAGCCCGACCTGTTGCGGAAGCTGCGCGAGGAGACCTCGCAGCTCCCCCTGCACCTGATGCAGATCTCGCCGGAACAGGGCCAGTTCATGCGGACCCTGCTGAAGGCGACCGGGGCCCGGCGCGCTCTCGAGGTCGGCGTGTTCACCGGTTACAGCCTGCTGTCGACGGCGCTCGCGCTCCCCGCCGACGGCCGGGTGGTGGGGCTGGACATCAGCGAGGAGTGGAGCGCCATGGCGCTCGACTACTGCAAGCGGGCCGGCGTCGCGGACAAGGTCGATCTGTACATCGGCGACGCCCGCGACTCCCTCGAACGGCTGTTGAAGGAGGAGAACGCCGCCGGCACGTTCGACTTCGTGTTCATCGACGCGGACAAGGAGAACTACACGGCGTACTACGAGTACGCGCTCGAACTGCTGCGCCCCGGTGGCCTGGTCGTCGTCGACAACGTGCTGTGGCACGGCGCCCTGCTCGACGAGTCCGCCCAGGACTCCGAGACGCAGGCACTTCGCGCCTTCAATCCGCGGCTGCACCATGACGAGCGGGTGGACCTGAGTCTGGTCCCCTACGCGGACGGGCTGACGTTCGCCGTCAAGCGCTGAGTTCCGCGTCACGCACGCGCGAAAGGCCGCCCCGGAAGGTCCGGGGCGGCCTTTCGCGCACGTGTCAGGGCAGACGGACGGACTGGGCGTGGCGGAAGAAGTTCGTCGGGTCGTACTTCTTCTTCACCTGCTGCAGCCGCGGGTAGTTGCCCTTGTAGTAGAGCGAGTACCAGGGCGTCGAGGAGGTGTTGTACTTCGGGTCGTTCAGGTCGTTGTCCGGGTAGTTGACATAGCACCCGTCAGTGACGCCGTTGGGCACGGGCACACCGCCGGTGTCGGCGTAGACCTCGGCGTAGCACTCCCGGTTCCAGGCGATGTAGGCGGCGTCCTCGGCGTCGTCGTTCCACAGGGACATCCACATCATCTTGAAGAACGACTCGCGGTGCGGATAGCCGGTGGCCGCCGGCGCGACCCGGTTGACCTCGCCGCCGTACGAGCTGAGGGTGATGGAGGCGCCGGGCAGGGTGACGTCCGTGCGCGTCAGGTGCTTGTACAGCGCCGCGAGCTGCCGGCCGGGGAAGGTGCCGCGCATGTAGGCGGACTTGTACTCCTGCCGGAAGGTGGGGTCGGTGAGGTTGGTGTTGGTGGTGCCGAGGTATCGGGTGGCCTCCAGCCACGGCAGCTTGCGGGGCTCGGCGTACATGGCCATCGGGCCGAACTCGGCGAACCGGCGGGTGACCGCTCCCGTCTGGACGCCGACGCCGTCGCTGATGGCGGCGAGGTAGCCGTCGAGCAGCTGGCGGGCGTTGGGAGCGGTGGCGTCGACCTGGGTGACCATGGCGATCTGCCCGCTGGACTCGTGGGTCAGCACGAGGAAGCTCGCCAGGGCCAGTTCGGGGGCGCCCGGTGCGCTGTGCGCGGTGAACCAGCGCGCGTAGTTCTGCACCAGCCGGGAGAACTTCGCCTCCGTCATGCTCTCCCACGGCCAGGACTGCGCCACCAGGTACACCTCACGGGGCGGCTTGGGCAGCAGCTTCTTCGGGTCGGTGCCGGTGGCGCCGGGCGTACGGAACCAGTAGCGGGTGACGACACCGAAGTTGCCGCCGCCCCCACCCGCGTGGGCCCACCACAGCTCGCGGTTGGGGTCGCCCGGCTCGTTGGTCGCCACCACCGTGCGCACCTTGCCGTCGGCGCCGACCACCACCACCTCGACGGCGCACAGGTAGTCGATGATCAGGCCGAGCTGGCGGCACAGCAGGCCCCAGCCGCCGCCGCTGACGTGGCCGCCGGCCGCGACCGAGTAGCAGATGCCGCCGGGAACGGTGACGCCGTACACCTGGTACAGCAGCGTGTAGACGTCCAGGAGCTGTGCGCCCGTCTCGACGGCGAAGGCGCGCCGCTCGGCGTCGTAGTACACGTTGTTGAGCTGTGACAGGTCGAGCACCACCTGGACATCGGGGTTGAAGACGAAGTCCTCCAGGCAGTGCCCGCCGGAGCGCACGGTCAGGCGCTTTCCGGCGCTGACGGCCGCCTGCACCACGCTCGCCACCTGGGAGACGTCGTCCACGATCTGGACGGCCTCGGGCCTGCCGACGTAGCGGTGGTTCATGCCGTGCACAAGCTCTCCGTACTGTGCGTCCGCCGACGTCACCGTGACCGGAGCGAAACCCACGGTCGGGGCCGCCTCCCCTGGGGCGGCTGCCGCCTGCCCGGCCAGGGCCCCGCCCACGGCGGCCGTGCCGCCCAGCGCCGCGGCGGTCGTGAAGAACCGTCTGCGGCCTATCCCACTGTTGTCGCGCATTTTACGTCTCCCGTTCTCGCCATCTTCGGCGCCCGCTTCACGCGATCTTCTGCGCCGCGACAGTACGAATCAGCCATCACGGAAAACACTCCGGATCTTGCGGTCGAATCCCTGAACGGGACATTCCGGGATACGACCGCAAGATGGGGAGTGTCCGACGCCCCACCGATCGCCACCATCAAAGTCCAGGCTGAATTCGCCATGGCGGAAGGAGGCGGGCCGGTGACGGTCAGCGTCGGTGAGGTATACGAGAATCCGCGGTGCAGGGAGCGGGTCGTGATCAGAACGCCGTCCTCGCACACGGGCGGGGCGCGCACCGTGATGGACGTGTACTCCGAGCCCGGCGGAGCGGTTTCGGGCGAGCACCTCCACCCGGTGAGCGAGGAGCGCTTCACGCTGGTGCGCGGCAAGGTCGCCTTCCTGATCGGCGGACGCCAGGTGACCCTCGACAAGCCAGGGCAGAGCGTGCTCATCCAGCCGGGCATCAAGCACCGCTGGTGGAACTGCAGTGGCGAACAGGCTTTCCACATCTGCGAGGTGCGCAGGAACAGCGACCGCTTCGAGCAGCTCGTGCTGCGCCAGCTGTTCGGACTCGCACAGGACGGCAAGACCACGCCCGAGGGCATGCCCAGGCTGCTGCAACAGGCGGTGACGACGCTCGAGTTCGGTGACGTGGTGCGGTTCACCTCGCCCCCGTGGGCGCTGCAGCGCGCCCTGTTCACCGTGCTCGCCCCGGTCGCCCGGCTGCTGGGGTACCAGGGCTGCGACCCCGAGTACATGGACCGCAAGCCGTCCGAGATCGCGGAGCTGGAGGAACTCCCGGAGGAGGTCATGCGCTGGCACCGCTGACCCCGCGAGCCCGGCAGCACCGCCTGCAACCCCTTCGGGCACCGCGGTGTTTCCGTTGATGAGAGCACACCGCACAGCGCTCCTCCCCACCTCAGGGCGGGGCCGACCATCGAGAAGGAACCTTATGGATCTGCAGCTTTCCGGCCGAGTCGCCGTGGTGACCGGCGCTTCCAAGGGCATCGGCCTGGCCATCGTGCGCACGCTCCTCGAGGAGGGCGCCAAGGTCGTGGCCACCTCCCGCAAGAGCACCCCGGAGCTGGACATGCTGGCCGGCCCGAACCTCGTGCACGTCCCGGCCGACTTCATGGACGAGGACGCGCCCGCGCAGGTCGTCTCCCGCGCCGTGGAGCAGTTCGGCGCGCTCGACATCCTGGTGAACAACGCCGGCGGCCCGCCCCCCGGTGTGACCCTGCCGCGCGGCTCGTTCCTGCACGCCTCCGACGAGGAGTGGCGTGCCATGTTCGAGTTCAACCTGTTCTCGGCCGTGCGGGCCATCCGTGCCGCCATTCCGCACCTGCTGGAGCGCGGCGGCGGCGCGATCGTGAACATCTCCTCCGGCAACGCCCGCCAGCCTTCGCCGATCAACGTCGACTACGGCGCCGCGAAGGCCGCCCTGAGCAACATCACCAAGGTCCTCTCGGGCGAGTTCGGTCCCCAGGGCATCCGCGTGAACACGGTCTCCCCCGGTGTGGTGCGCACGCCGTGGTGGACGGACGAGGGCGGCGTCGCCGACATGATCGCCTCGCAGGCCGGCACCGACAAGGACAACGTCATCAACAGCGTGGTCCCGGAGATGCTGAACCTGGCCACGGGCCGCTTCGTCGAGCCGCAGGAAGTGGCCGACGCCGTCGTGCTGCTCGCTTCGCCTCGCTCCGGCAGCACCACGGGCGCCGAGTTCGTCGTGGACGGCGGGCTCCTCAAGGAGCTCTGAGCAACACCGCGGGAGGGCCGGCGAACCCCGGCCCTCCCTCTGTCCCCGGCCGCCGCTCGGCGGCCGGGCCGTACGACTTGGAACGGCCCGCCGGCGCCGCGTGGTGAACCGAGCCCGCACGGGCCGCCGGCGCCGCCGGACACGCTCCTCGCTGCTTCCAACTCCCGGGTGACCCGCCGGAGTTCCCTCTCGTCACGGGACCCGGGTCCCGTGAGCACCGCCGGTTGAGGCCGTGCCGTCCGCGGCGGCGCCACACCCTTCCCGCGGATCTCCGCAGCGCCGTGCCGTCACGGGTGCCGTCTGCTTCTCCCCTCTCTCACGTCCTCAGCCCCGCCGTGCCGTCTCGCGGCCCCGGGGCCACTCGTTCGGATCACGCCGGGGCTCGCGAGCCCCGGCACGCCCGTCTGCCGCGTTGCCGTCGGCCGCCACCGCTCCGCGTGGCCCGTCCGCCCCGCCCTGCGACGGCACGCGCCGGGCCCCGCCCCCTGATCCGCGCCGATCCGAACGGAAGGCCGCGGGCCTCGTTCCCCGTCCGCCCCGCTCCGGGGCCTGCGCGGCGGCATCAGCGCCGACTCCCGGGAGCCGTCATGGCCTTGTACGCCCCTGCCCGCCCGCAGAACCGCGCGGCGCCGCCGCTGGACCGCCGGCTGCTCGCCCTGGCCGTCCTCGCGCCCCTGCTCGCCAACGCCGACAGCGGCATCGTGACACTCGCGCTGAGCGACATCCGGCGCGACCTGTCGATGTCGCTCGAAGCCGTGCAATGGGTGACCAACATCTATGTGCTGCTGGTGGGCGGACTCCAACTGCTGGGGGGCCGGCTCGCGGACCTGGCCGGGGCCCGCCGGCTCTTCCTGCACGGGATGGTCGCGTTCGCCGTGGCCTCGGCCGCGTGCGGCGCCGCACCCAACGGCCCGCTGCTCGTCACCGCGCGCGCCGGGCAGGCGCTGGCGGCCGCCGTGCTCGTGCCGGCCGCGATGTCGCTGCTGGTGACCGCGGCCGCACCGCACCAGCGCGCCAGGGCCCTGGCACTGTGGGCGGGCGCCGGCGGCGTCGGCTCGGTGGCGGGCGTACTGTGCGGCGGTCTCGTGGTCAGCGGCCTCGACTGGCGCTGGGCCTTCTACCTCAACGTTCCCGTGATCGCCGTCGCCCTGGCGGTGGCCCGGCGCACCCCGCTGCCCGACCCGTCCAGATCCCGCGAGGTGCGCCTGGACCTGACGGGGGCCGCTGCCCTGACGGGCGCCCTGCTCACTCTGGTGTACGCCTTGGTGCGCCTGGCCGGACACGGCACGGACCGGTACACGGTGTACGCCGCGCTCGGCGCGCTGACGCTGGCAGCCGCCTTCTGGCACCGGCAACGCACCTGTCCCCACCCGCTGCTGCCCGCAGCCCTCGTCCGCGACCGGGGCCTGGTGTCCGGTGCGGCCGGCATCCTGCTCGTGTCGACGGCCGCGGCGCCCGTCGCCTTCCTCGGCGGCATGCACCTGCGCGACGCCTACGGGTACGGTGCGCTGGCCGCCGGCTTCGCGCTGCTGCCGATGGTCGGGGGCATCTTCGTCGTCGGCCGGGCCTGCGGCGCGCTGCTCGCCCGGTACGGCGCCCGCCTGCCGTGCGCACTCGGCTGTCTGCTCCTGGGAGCCGGCCTGTGGACGCTGGCCGCCCGCTCGCACGCCTCGGGATACGTCTCGGGCATGCTGCCCGGCCTGATCCTCGCCGGGGCGGGACTGCCGTTGATCTGGATGTCGTGCGAGGTCGTGGCGCTGGCCCGGTTCAGGGGTACCGGCGCGGGGCTGGCGGCGGGTCTGGTGCAGTGCGCGGGGCAGCTCGGCACCGCTCTGGGCACGGTGCTCGCGGTGGCGGTGTGCGGCAGTGGCACGGGGGTGACCGCCGGGGCGGGCCAGGCGTTCGGCGCGGCGGCCCTGCTGATGGGGCCGGCCCTGGTGGTCGCCCTGGTCGGACTGCCGGGCCGCCTCTCGCCGGCGCAGACGTCAGATCATGACCAGTCCGCCGCCGCGGACGGCATCGCGCGGGGCGGACACGGTGCGCTCGGCCAGCAGGTTGAGCGACTGCCGGAAGCGCGTGCTTGAGGGAGGTTCCAGCCCCGGGTGCCCGGAGAGCATGTGCGTGTGCAGGCGTTGCAGCCGCGCCGACGGCTTCATACCGAGTTCCTCCCGCAGCCGGGCTCGCAGCCGGTGGTAGGCCATCAGCGCGTCGGCCTGCCGGCCCGACCGGTACAGGGCGAGCATGAGATGCGCGACAAGGTCCTCGTGCGTACCGTACTGGTGCACCAGTGCGGTGAGTTCACCGAGGATCTCGTGGTGTCGCCCGAGGCGCAGTTCGGCCCCCAGACGCTGGGGGACGGCGTCGAGCCGGTCACGCTCGACGACCTCGATGGCGGCTCTCAGCAGCGGGCCCGTGGGGACGTCGACCAGCATCGGCCCCGTCCACATCATCTCGGCGGCGCGCAACTGCTCGGCGGCCTCGGCGAGTCGGCCGGCCTCCAGCGTCGCGCGAGCGGCCCGGACCTGCTGCTCGTAGCGGTCCAGATCCAGTTCCCCGGCGTTCAGTTGCAGCACGTACCCCTGGTCGCGTGTCTGCAGCCGGCCGGGGCTGCGGCCCGGGCCGCGCCGGGCCCCGTCCAGGGAGCGGCGCAACTGCATGACGTACGTGTGCACCGCCGCGACCGCGCTCGACGGGGGCCGGTACTCCCAGATCTCCTCGACTATCTGTGCCACGGACACGACGTGGTTCGCGTTGAGCGCGAGGAGCGACAGCAACTGCCGTTGTTTCGGGGCGGTCGGGGTTCTGTGGCGACCTTCGCCGTCGCACACACTCAGAGGGCCGAGAACGCGAAATTCCATGTGACTCCCCCATCGTCGCCCAGGCCGGCCGGCGAAAGGTCTTCCCCTGGCATGCCTGGTCAAAACGGCGCGATTCGCGCGGATTCTACCGTCACTCAGACTCTGTTGATCCCGGCATCGGGACCTGGGTGCGCTCGACTACCACCACCCGCGAGCCGGTGCCGGCGCGGTTCTCGACGCCGTCTCGTGCGGCCCTCCGGTGACCAGCGCGAGGAGCGCCGCCGAGTCGCCGGGCTCCCGGTCGCCTCGCCAGGCGACGTGCTGGTCGGGGCGGATGAGCACCAGGTCACGCTCGTACAGGTCACGCGCGAGCGGATCGTCGAGCGTGACCGTGCGCAGGGGCACGCCCCGGTCGCGGGCCGCGGCCTCGATCCGGCCGGTCCGCGGCGGACGTGGGCCGAGCCGCAGCAACGTGAACCCGGGGCCGAACCGGTCGAACAGCGAACTGCCCTCCGTGCGGCGGTCGTCGAGCCACAGGTGGGGAGCACGGCCGCCCGGCACGGCGGAGGGCGTGTACGCGGCGAAGGAGTCGGGGACCGGCCCGGACCCGTCCCCGGCGACGATCGGCGAGCCGTCGTAGCGGGCGCCCAACTGCACACCGAGGGTGTCCAGGGTGCGCATCCCGTACTCGGCGAGTTCCGCGCCGGTCTTGGCCCGGGCGGCCTCGCCGGCGGCGGAGTCCGCTTCCAGACAGGCGGGTCGGTCGACGGCGCCGAGTCCCTGGCCGAGGGTTCTGGCCGCCGAGGTGTTGCGCAGGGCGATCGGCCTGCGCTCGATGCCGTAGGTGTCCAGCAGATCCGGACCCGCCCATCCCTGAACGACCCCCGCGAGTTTCCAGGCGAGGTTGGCGGCGTCGTCGACACCGGTGTTCATGCCGAAGCCGCCGTTGGGGGTGAACAGGTGCGCCGCGTCGCCGGCGAGCCGGATGCGGCCCGTACCGAACGATTCCGCGACCAGCGCCGCGCCCGCGGTCCACGGCCGGTGGCTGAGCACCTCGACCGGAAGGGGTTCGCCCGCCGCGCGCTGCACCAGCCGCACCAGTTCGGCGTCCGTCGCCGTGTCGGGGTCGACGGAGCTGGTGAGCAGGAAGAACTCGTCCACTCCGTTGAGCGCGATCAGGTTCAGCGCGAGGTGCGCGTTGACGACCCAGTTGCTCCACGCGCTCCGGCCGCGCAGGTGGTCCCGGTACAGCGTGGGCACCCGCAGGTGGGCGGCGGTGGAACGGCGGCCGAGCACGTCCTGGTCGAGGGTGCCCTCTCCCTCGTACCGGATGCCGAGGTGACGCCTGACCAGGCTGTGTCCGCCGTCGCAGCCCGCCACGAATCCGGCCCTGAAGGTGCGCCGGACTCCGTCGGCCTCGGCCACGACGTCGACGTGCCGCGCGCTCTCCCGCAGGGCGGTGACCGTCCAGCCGAAGCGCAGGGTGATCCGCGGCCGGGTGCGAGCGTGCTCGAGGAGCAGCCGCTCGACGTACATCTGGTTCGCCCGGTGCATCGGCTCGGGGGACTGGTCCGTGCGGTCGGCCGCGGCTCGTTGGCGCAGCACCTCGTCGGTGCCCGGCCAGGGCAGCAGGGCCAGTTCGTGTGCGTTGTAGCGGGTGAAGAAGGAGATGCCCGCCGAGTGGCCGACGGGAAGGCCGAGTTCGCGGATCCGCCCGGCCAGACCCAGCGTGCGGTAGTGCTCCATGGTGCGCGCGTTGTGGGTGCTGCCGCGCGGCTGATCGGGCACGGTCCGCCGGGAGTTGAGGACGACGCAGGGTACGCCCTGCCGGTCCAGGAACAGGGCGAGCAGCAATCCGACCGGACCGCCTCCGACTACGGCGACCGGGGTTATCAGCGGGTCCTCCATCCGACGCGGCCTCCAGCCCTCTGTCGATCGAACAGGTGCGATCGTCGCAACCCGCTCTGAAGAACGAAGCAAGATCAGCGGCCGGGATGTCTTTCCATCGGCCCTTTAGCGGGCGGTTGGAGACTCCGCCACGAACCATTCCGACCGCTGGGGTGTCACGGGCCGCGATGTCTCACCGGTGACCGAAGAATTCGGCGAATCACTGCGGAGTGTGAGGTATTCAAATGTTCCTGTTCGGCACACACAGGTCCGCCGCGCAACGCCTGCGCCTCCATGCCGACCGGGATTTGGGGGCGGGGAACTTCTTCTGGCACGCCTGGCGCGTCAGCCGCGACCGGGACCGTCCGCTCCTGTTCCACCCCGACGTCTCCTCCCCCTCCTGGGCGACGGACGAGCCCAAGGGGGTGTCCCTGGACGACCTGCGGGTCGCCGCGATCCGCTACGCCCACTGGTACCGCGGCCGGGGGGTGCGGCCCGGGGCGCACGTGGGCGTGCACACCCGCGACGGGCTGCTCGGCCTGATCCACCACATCGCCATCACGTCGCTCGGTGCGGCCGCCGTGCACTGCAATCCGAAGATGGCCCCGGCGACGGCCGCCGAGTACTTCCTGCGCACCCGGACCACGGTGCTGGTGGGCGACGGCGATCTCCTCAAGGGCCTCGCGGACGCCTGGGAGTCGGACGCACCGGGGCGGGCCACGCCCGAGGTCGCGGACATCGCCGTGCTCGCCGTCACCGCTCCCCTGCCGCCCCGGCCGATGCCCGGCTTCCCACACCGGCACGCCCACGACGACCTGATCATGATCTCGCACTCGTCGGGCACCACCGGCCGGCCCAAGGCGCCGGTGTTCCACCACGGTTCGTTCTTCGCGGGCAAGCGTGAGCGGCTGTGGACCTTCCCTTCGCTGCGCTCCGACCGGCTGCTGACGGCGCTGCCGCACAGCCACTCGGCGGGCATCAGCTATCTCAGCCTGGCGCTCCTGCTCGGCATCCCGACGCTGATCCTGGACGAAGCGAGCGGCGGGGCCGTGGCACGGGCGATCAACCTGTTCCGGCCCACCACCGTGCTGGCCTTCCCCCTCACCCTCGCCGAGATCCGCACCGAGGAGATCAGCCCCGAGGCCGCCCGGCACATCCACACCTGGCACGGCATGGGCGACGCCTCCCACGAGAGGCACATCCGTCCGTTGATCGCTCTCGGCGGGCGCACCGAGAAGGGGAGGGAGCTGAGCGGCTCGCGCTACCTCGACGGACTCGGGTCGTCGGAGATGGGCATGGTGCTGTTCAAGCAGGTCTACACGCCCGAGACCACCCGGTACGCGCGCCACATAGGGGTGCCCGCCAACGTGGTGCGCAAGGCGGCGGTGCTCGACGAGCAGGGTCGTGAACTGCCCGACGGGCAGGCCGGCCGGCTCGGCGTGCGGACCCCGAGCGTGACCGCCGGCTACCTGGACGAACCGAACCTGACCGAGGAATCCACGGTCAACGGATACTTCCTCACCGGCGACATCATGCGCCGCGAGAGCGACGGCACCTGGTACCACCTCGACCGCACCCCGGACGTGGTCTCCACCGTCGACGGGCCGGTCCACAGTCTCCCGGTGGAGGAGGTCGTCCTGCTCGCGACGCAGGCCCTGGACACGGCGGTCGTCGCGGTCGACGATCCCCACTCCCCGGGCCACTCCCGTCCCCTGGCCGTCGTCCTGTTCGCCGACGGCACCGAGCGCGATCCGGCCCGGCTGCTGACGACGTGCAACGCGGCCCTGGCCCGCGAGGGCCTCGCACCGCTCGACGGCCTGCTGATGGCCGCCGACCGCTCCGAGCTCCCGGTCGGTGTCACGGGCAAAGTCCTCAAGCGCCAGCTCCGCGAGCGCCTGCGTACCGCTCTGTCCCGCACCGGCGACCCCGCGCTCGCCGTGTCCGCCCCCGCACGGAAGGTCTGATCATGCCCGACACCGAGACGACGGCGGCACGTCAGGTGGTGGACCTGATCACCGGCACCTGGCGCGCGCAGGCCCTCTACGCGGCGGCCTCCCTGTCCCTGCCGGACCACGTCGCCGCCGGACACGGCACTGTCGCCGCTCTCGCCGAGCGGACCGGCGCCAGCGAGGACGGTCTGGCCCGGCTGCTGCGGCTGCTCGCGGCGCTCGGCGTGTTCACCGGAGACGAGGAGGAGGGCTACGGGCTCACCGGCGTGGGCGCGCTCCTCGTCGCCGGCGGCGAACAGTCGATGCGCGACATGGTGCTGCTGTACGGGGAGGAGTTCCACCGGGCCTGGGGTGCGGTGGTGCCCGCGATCCGCACCGGAACCTCCGGTTTCGAGCATGCGTTCGACACCTCGCTGCACGCCTACCTGCGCGACGAGCCCGACGCCGGACCGCGGTTCCTGCGCGCCATGAACGCCGGCAACGTGTTCTTCCCCGAGGCCGCGACGGCCTTCGACTTCTCGCGGGCGCATACCGTGGTCGACGTGGCGGGCGGCAGCGGCCTGCTGCTGTCGGCCGTGCTGCAGGCCCACCCGCACCTGACGGGGACCGTCTTCGACCTGCCGCACATGCTGCCGGTGGCCGAGCGGCACCTGGGCGCCGCCGTCGGCGCCCACCGCTACGAGACGGTCGCGGGTGACGTCTTCGACAAGGTCCCCGCGGGCAGCGACGTGTACCTGCTGTCCCGGGTGCTGCAGGACTGGGACGACGAGCGGTGTGTGACGCTCCTCGCCAACATCCGCGAGGCCATGTCGGACACCGGACGACTGCTGGTGCTGGAGCGGGTCGTCGCCACCGACGGCACCGGCCCCGTGCTGCCGCTGCTGTGGGACCTGCACCTGCTGATGGCCGCGGGTGGCCGCGAGCGCACCCTCGACGGCTACCGCTCCGTCCTGCGAGCCGCGGGTCTGCGCCTGGAAAGCGTCCACTCCCTCGCCCTCGAGACGAGTCTGCTGGTCGCCGCACCGGTGTGAGGGCACAGCCCCTCCGTCCCCGCCCTCCCCCTGACACCCATGGAGTACGCATATGCCCAGCGGTGACCTCCACCTGTGCCTCGTCGGCGCGGGACCGCGCGGTCTGTCGGTACTGGAGCGGCTGTGCGCCAACGAACGCGCCGCGCCCGCCCACCGGACGGTCACCGTGCACGTCGTCGACCCCTACCGGCCCGGAGCGGGACGAGTGTGGCGCACCGGACAGTCGCGTCTGCTGCTGATGAACACGGTCGCCTCCCAGGTGACGATGTTCACCGACGCCAGCGTGGAGATGGACGGTCCCGTCGAGCCGGGCCCCAGTCTGCACGAGTGGGCGCACACCCTCGGTGACGGGTCCGGCGGAGCGACGCTCTACGACGAGGCCGTGCTCGCCGAAGCGCGTCGCCTGGGCCCGGACGACTACCCCTCCCGTGCCTTCTACGGCCGTTTCCTGGAGGACGTCTTCGCCCGGGTGGTCTCCAACGCCCCCGCGCACCTCCGGGTGCGGGTGCACCAGGCGCGGGCCGTCGCTCTGCGGGAAAGGCCCCTGGACGGCGCGCAGCAGGTCGTCCTGTCCGACGGGGAGGTCCTCGACGGCCTCGACGCGGTCGTCCTCTCCCAGGGCCACGTTCCGACCGACGTCCCGGCCGCCCAGCGGCAGCTGTCGCAGCGGGCGCGCGCCCACGGGCTGCTGCACGTCCTGCCGGCCAACCCGGCCGACCTGGACCTGTCGGACATCCGGTCCGGCGAGACCGTGCTGCTGCGCGGGCTCGGCCTGAACTTCTTCGACCACATGGCGCTGCTCACCGTGGGCCGCGGCGGCCGCTTCGACCGCGTCGGCGGGCGTCTCGTCTACCGCCCCTCCGGCCGGGAACCGCACATCGTCGCGGGCTCCCGGCGCGGCATCCCCTACCACGCGCGCGGCGCCAACGAGAAGGGAGCGCACGGCCGTCACGAGCCCCGCCTGCTGACCGAGCAGGTGGTCGCGTCCCTGCGGGAACGCGCGGTGGACGGTGAGCGCGTGTACTTCGGAACGGACCTGTGGCCGCTGATCGCCCGGGAGGTGGAGAGCGTCTACTACGGAGCGCTGCTGACGGCCCGGGGCCGGGAGGCCGAACGGGAGGAGTTCGTCGGGCGGTACCTCTCGCTGCCCGAGGGGTCCGCCCATACGGACGAGCTGCTCGACGCGTACCGCATCGCGCGGGACGAGCGGTGGGACTGGGACAGGATCTTCCGGCCGCACGGCGACGGGGAGTTCGCCGACCGGGCTCAGTTCCGCCACTGGCTTCTGGAGCATCTGCGCCAGGACGTGCACGAGGCGCTGGCGGGCAACGTGAGCGGCCCGCTCAAGGCGGCCCTGGACGTGCTGCGAGACCTGCGCAACGAGGTGCGGCTCGCCCTCGACCACGGCGGCCTGGACGGCAACTCCTACCGGGACGAGGTGGAGGGCTGGTACACCCCGCTCAACGCCTTCCTGTCGATCGGCCCGCCCGTCTCGCGCATCGAGGAACTGATCGCGCTGCTGGAGGCGGATGTCCTCGACCTGGTCGGTCCGGGCATGCGGGTGCGCGTCGACGGCACGGCGGGAGCGTTCGTCGCCGAGTCGGACAGGGTGTCAGGCGGCCCCGTGCGGGCCAGGGTGCTGATCGAGGCGCGCCTGCCCGAGCCGGATCTGCGCCGGACCGCGGATCCGCTGCTGCGCCAGCTGCTGGCCACCGGGCAGTGCCGGCCGTTCCGCATCCCCGGCGCGTGCGGCACGAGTTACGAGACGGGCGGGCTGGAGGTCACCGAGCGCCCGTACCACCTGGTCGACGCCTACGGCCGCAGGCATCCCCGGCGCTTCGCGTACGGAGTGCCCACGGAGGCCGTGCACTGGGTGACCGCGGCCGGCATCAGGCCCGGGGTGAACTCGGTGACCCTGGGCGACTCCGACGCCATCGCGCGGGCGGTACTGGCCCTCTCCCCCACGTCCGCGAGCGCGCCCCCGCGCCGTTCCGGCAAGACCCTGACGGAGGCACCGGCATGACGACGTACCCGGCGGAGCTGGATGCCGGACTGCTCTCCCCGGTACGTGCGGGCACCCCGGTGGAACGAGCGGTCGGCGACGAGGC
This sequence comes from Streptomyces sp. NPDC033131, assembly GCF_055578365.1. Classification (NCBI taxonomy): domain Bacteria; kingdom Bacillati; phylum Actinomycetota; class Actinomycetes; order Kitasatosporales; family Streptomycetaceae; genus Streptomyces; species Streptomyces sp. NPDC033131. Next base: position 46,000 of record NZ_JBVIPA010000002.1, on the reverse strand, counting down.
CTGGCTCCAGGCGATGCTGGACGCGGAGGCGGCACTGGCGCGCGCCCAGGCGGGGCTCGGCACGCTGCCCGCGCAGGCCGCCGCGGTGATCACCGGGGCCGCCCGTGCGGAGCGGCTCGACCTGCGCCGGCTCGCCGTCACCGCACGGGAGAGCGCCAACCCGGTGGTGGGCCTGGTCCGCGCCTTCACGGCGGTCGTGGCCGAGGAGGACCCGGACGCCGCCGAGTACGTGCACCGCGGCTCGACCAGCCAGGACATCTTCGACACCGGCGCCATGCTGGTCTGCGACCGGGCGCTGCGCCTGGTGCACGCCGATCTGCTGCGCACCACGGCGGCGTTGCACCGGCTGGCGGCACGGCACCGGGACACTCTGATGGCCGGACGGACGCTGACCCTGCACGCCGTCCCGACCACCTTCGGGCTCAAGGCGGCGGGCTGGGGGCTGCTGGTGCGCGAGGCGGCCGACCGCGTCGGCCGGCTGCTCGACGGCCGACTGCCCGTCTCGCTCGGTGGCGCGGCGGGCACGCTGGCCGGCTATCTGCAGTATTCGGCGGTGGACGGCGGACCGGCCGCGGAAACGGCGCCGTACGCGGCCGCGCTGTGCGAGGCGTTCGCGGCCGAGACCGGGCTGGCCACGGCACCACTGCCCTGGCACGCACTGCGCTCTCCGGTCGCCGATGTCGCCGCGGCCATGTCCTTCGTCACGGGGGCCCTGGGAAAGATCGCCGTGGACGTGCAGACGATGGGCCGCACCGAGGTCGGCGAGGTCACCGAGCCGCCCGTGGCCGGGCGCGGCGCCTCCTCGGCCATGCCGCACAAACGCAATCCGGTGCTGGCCACCCTGATCCGTTCGGCCTCGCTCCAGGTTCCCGCGCTGGCCGGTGCGCTGACGCAGTGTCTGGTGACCGAGGACGAGCGTTCGGGCGGTGTCTGGCACGCCGAGTGGCTGCTGCTGCGCGAGTGCCTGCGGCTGGCGGGCGGCGCCTCGCACACCGCCGTCGAGCTGTGCGAAGGGCTGGTCGTCCACGTGGAGCGGATGCGGGCCAACACGGCCCCGACCGGCGCTCTGATGTCCTCCGAGCGGATCGCCGCGGTCCTGGCGCCCAAGCTCGGCAGGGCGGCGGCCAAGCGGCTGCTCTCCGACGCGGCCGGGACGGCTGCGCGCACCGGACGGCCCCTGACCGACGTGCTCGCCGAACACCCCCGTATCGGGCCCCTGCTGGGCCCCGGTGAACTGGCGGAGCTGCTCGATCCCGCCACGTACACGGGCGCTGCCGCTTCCCTGGTGGACCACGCCCTGGAACGTCACCGCACGACCTGACGCACACCCTGTCGTCCCGACCCCAGGAGTTCTCATGTCTGCCCGGCTCTTCACCTCGGAATCGGTGACCGAAGGTCATCCCGACAAGATCGCCGACCGCATCAGCGACACGATCCTCGACGCACTCCTCGCCCAGGACCCCACGGCACGCGTCGCGGTGGAGACCCTGATCACCACCGGCCAGGTCCATGTCGCGGGCGAGGTCACCACCACCGCCTACGTGGACATTCCCGCCCTCGTGCGCGAAGCCGTCCTGGAGATCGGCTACGACTCCTCCGCCAAGGGCTTCGACGGCGCCTCCTGCGGCGTGTCCGTCTCGATCGGAGCCCAGTCCCCCGACATCGCCCAGGGCGTCGACACCGCCTACGAGAAGCGGGCCGACGGCACCGTGACGGCGGACGAGGAGGACCGGCTGGCCCTGCAGGGCGCCGGCGACCAGGGCCTGATGTTCGGTTACGCCTGCGACGAGACGCCCAGCCTCATGCCGCTGCCCATCCACCTGGCCCACCGCCTCTCGCGGCGGCTGTCCGAGGTGCGCCGGAACGGGACCGTGCCCTATCTGCGCCCGGACGGCAAGACCCAGGTCACCGTCGAGTACCTGGGCAGCAAGCCGAAGCGCCTCGACACCGTCGTCGTCTCCTCGCAGCACGCCGGCGACATCGACCTGGACTCCCTGCTCACCCCCGACGTTCGCGAACACGTCGTCGAGCACGTCCTGGACGAGCTGGCCCAGGAGGGCGTCAAACTGGAGACCGAGGGCTACCGCCTGCTGGTCAACCCCACCGGCCGCTTCGAGATCGGCGGCCCGATGGGCGACGCCGGCCTGACCGGCCGCAAGATCATCATCGACACCTACGGCGGCTACGCCCGCCACGGCGGCGGCGCCTTCTCCGGCAAGGACCCCTCCAAGGTCGACCGCAGCGCCGCCTACGCCATGCGCTGGGTCGCCAAGAACGTCGTCGCCGCGGGCCTGGCCACCCGGTGCGAGGTGCAGGTCGCCTACGCCATCGGCAAAGCCGAACCCGTCGGTCTCTTCGTCGAGACCTTCGGTACCGCCACCGTCCCGCAGGCCGCCATCGAGCAGGCCGTGACGGCGGTCTTCGACCTCCGCCCGGCCGCGATCATCCGCGACCTGGACCTGCTGCGCCCCCTCTACGCCCAGACCGCCGCCTACGGCCACTTCGGGCGCGAACTGCCCGACTTCAGCTGGGAGCGGACCGACCGCGTCGACGCGCTGCGCCGGGCCGCCGGGCGGTAACCGTCCGCACGAACGCGGCCCCGGACCCTCGTGTGGTCCGGGGCCGCGTCGTCGCCTCCTGACGGGCCCGCGCTCTCTAGGAGTTGATCACCATGCGTATAGCCGTGACCGGCGCCATCGCGACCGACCATGTGCTGACCGTCGCGGGCCGGCTCACCGACGGCACGGCCATGGGCCGAGGCGCCGCCGCGGTGCGTGCCGAGACCCTGCGCGTGCGCCGTGGCGGAGCGGGCGCCAACATCGCCGTGGGTCTGGGCCGTCTCGCCCTCCGCCCGCTCCTGGCCGGAGCGGTCGGCAAGGACTTCGCCGACTACGGCCGCTCCCTGCTGTCGTACGGCGTGGACCTGGAACTCGTCCGCGTCAGCGAGGAACTGGACACGGCGCGGGCGGTGGAGATCAGGGACGCCGAGGACGGCCGGCTCAGGCTGTCGTACGAGGGCGCGCAGACGGAGTCCCGGCACATCACCCTGCTGCCGGCCGCACGCCGGATCGGCGGGCTGGGCCTCGTGGTGGTGGCGGCGGGGGACGTCGAGGCCATGGTGCGGCACACCGAGGAGTGCCGGCGGCTCGGCATCCCCTTCGCGGCCGACCCCGGCGATCGGCTGTCCCGCCTCACCGGCCACCAGGCCCGCAGACTCGTCGACGGGGCCCGCTACGCGTTCACGGACGAGTTCGACGTGCCGCTGCTCCGGGAACTCACCGGGTGGGGCGACGCTGAACTGCTCGGCCGGGTGGGCACCTGGGTCGTCACGCGCGGGCTGCGCGGAGTGGTCGTCGCGCGGCGCGGACGCCCCGGAGCCCGTGTCGAGGCGGTGCGCGCGGCGCGGGAGGGCGATCCGTCCGGAACCTCCGAGGCGTTCCGGGCCGGCTTTCTGGCGGGTGCGGTCTGGGGGTGGTGCGCCGAGCGCGGAGCACAGCTCGGGTGCGCCCTGGCAGCAGCCGCACTCGAGTCGCCCGACGCCCAGGGCTACCCGCTGGTGCCGAAGAGGCTGGCGGCCCGCATCAGATGCGCCTACGGCCCGGACGCCGCCGATCAGATAGCCGCCAGATTACCTTCCTGAATATCCAAAAGAAAAAAGAACCGGCTGGCTGACCGAATTAATTATCGACGACCTCCCGTTTGACACATAAACAGCACTCTACCTATCCTCGATGCGGGAATGGGATGCCTGTTCGAAGTGTTAAGACACTACGGGGATAGGAATTCGACATGAAATCGGGTGTTCTCGGCCCCCTCTTACTTTCCGATGCTGAGGTAGACCTGGTACCGAGCGCACCGAAACCGCGCCAGCTCCTCGCGTTCCTTATGCTGAACACGCCGCAGATGGTCCGGGCCGGCGACTGCATCACCGAATTGTGGGGCACGACTCCCCCCAAGAGCGCGATGTCCACGCTCCAGACCTACGTGCTCCACATACGGCAGGCTCTGCGCGGCCCCCGCGGCGACCGCAGCCATCTGCTCCTGACCCGGAACCAGGGCTATCAGCTCGCCCTCGAAACGACCGACTTCGACCGCTTCCGGTTCACGGAGCTGACCCGGCGGGGACGCCTGGCAGCCGCCGCCGGGGACCACCGCACAGCGTCGGAGATGTTCACCCTGGCCCTCGCGCAGTGGCGCGGGCCCGCGCTGTCGGACGTCCGCACCGGCCCCCTCAGCTCACCGCACCTGGCGGAGCTGGCGGAGACCCGCCAAGGGGTACTGGAACAGCGCATCGAGGCCGATCTGGCGCTCGGCAAGCATCGAGAGCTGGTCGACGAGCTGAGTGATCTGACCGCGCGCCACCCGACCCACGAGAACGTGCACGCACAGCTGATGGTGGCGCTGTACCGCTCCGGCGACCGCAAACGCGCTGGTGACGTCTTCCACGGGCTGCGCCAGGCGCTCGGCGACTCCCTGGGGATCGAGCCCGTCCCCCGGATGCGGCGCCTGTACCAAGCGGTCCTGACCGGCAGCTCCGCGCTCGACGCTCCGGCGGTCCACGGATGACCGCTCCCCTGCCTCTGCAACACCCTGGCCCAGGACGGTGTTTGTTTCAGTGATGGACGACAAGGCCGAGCAGCTGACCGATCTCCTGGCGGCGCACCTCGAAGCCGGCTTCACCGAGCTGGTCCGGGTGCACGCCGGGGTGGTGCACGCGTTCCTGTACCGGGTCTCCGGCTCCTTCGCCGAGGCGGACGACCTGGGCCAGGAGACGTTTCTGCGCGCCTACACGGCCCTGCAGGGGTACGCCCCCGCACGGCGCCGTGAGCTGCGTCCCCGTGCGTGGCTGATGACCATCGCGGCGAACGTGTGGCGCAATCACGTCCGTACGCGAACACGGCGTCCGGTCACGGCCGGGCTGCCCGTGGAGGAGACCATGGATGTCTGGCCGGACCACAGCCCCGGTCCGGAGGAGCGCGCGGCGACCGCGGAGGACCGGTCACGTCTGGTCACGGCACTGTCGGCCTTACCCGAGCACCACCGCATACCGGTCGTGCTTCACCATGTGGTCGGGATGAGCTACAGCGAGGTGGCCGAGGTGCAGGGCTGCGCGGTCGGCACCGCCAAGGCGCAGGTCTCCCGCGGGCTGGCCGGCCTGCGGCGACTGCTCGAGCCGGAACCGACGGCGCTGAAGGAGGTGACGATGTGAACGAAAGCGACGGCGACGCGGTCACGCGGCGTCTGCCCGATCTCGCAACCGGTGCGCCGGAGGACTTCGCGCTGCGCGCGCTGCGCCGTGTGGGTATCTCCGAGGACCGCTACGACACGTACGTACGCCTCGACACGGCCGCGGGCGGGCTGTTCGTGGCCTCGAGCCCACAGGCCGTGACGGGTGCCTGCCTGGACTCGGCAGGCCTGACCGCGACGGGCTTCGAGGAACTGCACCGCGCGCGCACCGGCCGCTCGGCGATCTCGGGAGGCAGGCCGCTGCCCGGCCTCGTCCCCGCGCTGCGTACCGGCCGGGCCCGCCGGCTGGCGATCGACCTGTCCGGCCTGCCGGAGGAACAGCGCACGATCCTGGAGGCCGTGCGGAACATCCCCGCGGGCCAGCTGCGGCCGCTCGGCTGGATCGCCCGCGAGGCCGACCCCGAGGCTCCGCCCCCGGCCTCCGACGTCCTGCGCGCGCTGGCGGCCAATCCCGTCGCGGTGCTCATACCGTGCCACCGGGTCACGCACGACAACGGATCGCCGTGCGACGCCGCGTACCTGCCGAAGGCGGGCGAGGCACTGCGCCGGGCCGAGCACATCGACATGCGCCGGGTGGCGGAGCTGTCCCGGGCCGGCGCGGTGTTCCTCGGCAGCGACACCACCTTCATCTACTGCCATCCGACCTGCGCCCACGCCCGCCGCATCACTCCGGGGCACCGGGTGCACTTCCGCACCGCGCAGGACGCCCGCGAGGCGGGTTACCGGGCCTGCAAGAGCTGCCGGCCCATCACCGTCTGACCCGGCGCGCCACAGAGCACCACAGAGAGGTCCCTATGCCCACCCCATCCACCGCGGCACTCACCTCGCACCGCACCCCGCTGGGCCCCCTGACCCTCGCGGCCACCGACGACGCGCTGGTGCTGTGCGCCTTCGACGACCGCGAGCAGGCGGTGGCCCGGCTCATGCGCGGTGGCCTCACCGCCGTGGACGCCGACGCCGCCACCCCCGCCCAGCAGCGGATCATCGAGGAGGCGGGCCGCCAGCTGGACACGTACCTCGAAGGCGGCAGCCGCGCGTTCACCGTACGGATGGATCTTCGCCTGGCCACACCGTTCAGCCGCACGACCGTGGAGCGGCTGGACGAGCTCCTTCCGTACGGGGCGACGGGCACCTACGCCGAGCTGGCCGCAGCGCTCGGACGGCCGCGGGCCGCGCGGGCCGTGGGCACCGCACTCGGCGCGAACCCCCTGTGCGTGGTGCTGCCCTGCCACCGGGTGGTCGGCTCGGGCGGTCGCCTGACCGGCTACGCGGGCGGTGTCGTGGCCAAGCGGTTCCTGCTTGACCTGGAGTCCGGGCGCACGCCCGCGGCCTCCCTCTGAACCGGCGGGCGCCGGAGCAACCATTCCCCCGCCTCCGGCGCCCGCCTCCGTCCCACGACCGCGGAGCCCACACTGACCAGCTACGACACCCCTCACCTGCCGGGCATGGACCACGGCCGCCTCCCCACCGCGCCCGACGCCGGTACGGGCGACACGATGGAACTGCCCGCCGTCGACGCACTGGACTGGCCCGCGGTGACCGCGGCGCTGGACGCCGAGGGCGTCGCCGTCACCCCGCCCTTGCTGTCGCCGCGCGCATGCGAGGAGGTCCGCGCGCTGTTCGACCGGGACGAGGCGTTCCGCAGCACCGTCGACATGAGCCGCCACCGCTTCGGCAGTGGCCACTACCGCTATTTCGCCGCGCCCCTGCCTCCGGTGGTGACCGCCCTGCGCAGGCGGCTGTATCCGCCGCTGGCCCGGATCGCCAACCAGTGGGCGGAGCGCCTGGACCGGCCCCGGTTTCCCGGGACCCACGAGGAACTGACGGCGGCGTGCGCCGCGGCCGGACAGCTGCGGCCCACGCCCCTGCTGTTGCGCTACGGCCCGGGTGACTACAACTGCCTGCACCAGGACGTCTACGGCGAGCTGACGTTCCCGCTGCAGGTGGCGGTGATGCTGGACCGCCCCGACGTCGACTTCACCGGGGGTGAGAGCGTCTTCGTCGAGCAGCGCCCGCGCGCCCAGTCCCGTCCGGTGGTGAAGCGCCCGGGCCAGGGGCAGGGACTGATCTTCGCGGTGCACGACCGTCCGGTCCCGTCGGCGCGGGGCTGGAGCCGTTTCATGCTGCGCCACGGGGTGAGCGCGGTGCACGAAGGACAGCGGCACGTCCTCGGCGTGATCTTCCACGACGCCCCGTGACGCGGAGGCCGGTGCCGGGCGGTTTCCACCCGGCACCGGCCGGAGTCAGGCCGGATGCCGCGCGTACCAGTCCCGGCATCCGGCGAACTGCTCCTCGAACCCGGGCCCGGGCGCCTCGCCGGACCGCTCCCACAGCTTGCGTCCGTCGTACCAGTGGTCCTGGGTGACGAGGGCGTACTGATGGTCGGAGATCGAGGGCAGGGCACGCCCGAGGCGGGACCGGTGTTCAGCCGGGGAGATGTCACCCCGCGGCAACGGCAGCCCCAGCACACGATGCAGAGCGAGCAGCAGCCGGCCGACGGGCAGCGGACGCGGATCGGCCGCATGGTAGATCTCGGGACCCTCCGCAGCCTCGAGGTCGCAAGCGAGCGCCGCCACGCAGCGCGCCAGGTCCCGTACGGAGATCAGCGACATGAGCGGCCTCGTCTGCGCGGGCCAGTCCGGGACGGCCGTCAGCATCCGGGCGAGGTTCGGGACCACCCAGCGGTCGCCCTCCCCGTAGACCAGGTGCGGCCGCAGCACGATGCCGCCGGCGTCGAGGACGGCGGACTCGGCACGCAGCCGGGACTCACTCGCCGGGGACTCGGGGCGTGGTGTGAGCTCGCCTTCGCTCGCCCCGCGGTGCGGGCCGGTTCCGTACACGGACGCGGTGCTCATGTAGATGACGCGCGCGACCCCGGCGCGCCGGGCCTCGTCCAGCAGGGCCAGGGCACCGAAGTGGTTGACGGCCTGGCAGCGGTCGGGATCGCGTCCCACATAGGAGGCGGTGTGCACCAGCGTCGTGACGCCCTCGCACACCCCGCGCAGCGTCTCGGGCCGGGTGAGATCGGCGCCGATGTGCCGCACCCCGCCGGAAGGGTGAGCGGCCGGTCCGCCCCGGGACGACAGCACCCTCACCTCCGGGGCTTCGGCCGGCTCGGCACGGGACCGCAGCGCGCGCACCACGGCGCCCCCGATGAAGCCGGTGCCTCCCGCCACCAGGACGGTGCCCGTCGCGCGCGCTGCAGGGATCAGTGCGGTCATTCGCCGCTCACTCCCCGGCTACGGCGAGGATCCCGACCCGGCAGGTGCCGACCTCGCTGCCGTCCTGGAGGAACCGGACGGTGAGGGTGTGGCGTCCCCTGCCGTCATGCTCCGGCTCGTCCGCGGACACGAGGCAGGGTATGTCGAACTCGACGTAGCGCCTGAACTGCGCCTCGCAGGCGACCAGCAGTCCGCCGGGCGCGCCCAGCGCCAGCAGACCCGCCTGCCGGGCCGCTTCCATGAGCACCATGCCGGGCACATGGTCCACCGGGTGGTCGAAGAGCACCGGATGCTCGGCGACGATCCGCAGCGGGTGGGCACCGGCGACGGCTGATGCGCCCAGCACGACGTCGGACTCACAGTCCCGGCCCACGAGCCGGGGGTCGACCGGGGCGACCGTGGTGTGCGGCGGGCGAGCGTCGATCCGGTCGCCGCGCAGCCGCCGGTAGACCGCCGGTGACGTGACCTTCCCCCTCAGCCGGCCGCTGCCGAGCCGCTCCCCGTCACGATGGGCGACGACGTCGTAGGCGTAACAGCTGACCATCCCGGCACGGCGCTTGATGTGGCTGAGGCGCATGTCGAGCAGCACGTGGGCAGGGCGGGCAGGCCGGGAGAGGCGTACCCGCTCCTCGGCGACCTCGAACGCGGTGGACTCGGTGAGGAAGCCGACGCCCATGGGAACGTCGAGAGCTTCGTGGGCTAACAGCAGGCAGGCCTGCCGAATCGTTTCGGCGAACAGCATCGGATCGTGCCAGCGGTCGTCGACCGAGCCGTAGTAGCTGTGCGTGCGGGACCACTGCGCACCGAGGCGGTGCTCGTCACGAACGGTCTGCCACCCGGTCAGCAACACCTCGGACACGGCGGCACGGTGCACGAGGCTGCGCGGGACGGTCTGTTCGAACAGCTCGGGACCGCACTGCTGCGCTTCTTCGAAAAGCGGACGGTCGGCTTGCAGAAGGGCATTCATCTTGTCTCCCGGCGATGGAAGCTGAAGTGACGAGCACGCTCTGATAAGGGCCGATAGGGAATCGAAGGCACTACGAGTATCGGTGACCCCGCGTCAAACAATACTAGTCGAATGGTATTCTTCACCTGAAGTGCAGAAAGAGTTTGCACGCTATGGATCGTGGTGATCATCAGACGGGCGGAAGACCGTCTTCCGCACCGCGGTGGGACGGAGAACCGACTGTGGCGACGGGAAGCAGAACACGGCAGGAGCGGGCGGAGGTCACGCGGCAGGCGATCCTGGACGGCGCGGCCACCGCGTTCGACGCGGCGGGATTCGGCAGTACCAGCCTCACCGACATCGCCCAGCACTCCGGTGTCACAAAGGGAGCCATGTACTTCCACTTCCAGTCGAAGGAGGCGCTGGCCCGGGAACTGGTGGCGGAACAGTTCGAACTGCTCCCCGACGGCGCCGAATCCGAACTCCGCGCCCTGCAGCGGGCCATCGACCTGACACACCGGATGGCCCACGGCCTGCGCTCCAGCACGCGGTTGCGGGCCGGCATCCGGCTCGTCATAGAGCTCGGCTCGTTCGCGGCCCCCGATCCGACGCCCTACAACCAGTGGATCGATTCCGTCCGCGACATGGTGGCGAACGCCCAGGGCGCCGGGGACGTCAAGCCCGAGGTCAACATCGGCGACCTGTCGGCCTACATCGTGGGGGCGTTCGCAGGCGTGCAGATCACCTCGCAGGTGCGTACCTCCCGGGAGGACCTGCACGACCGGGTCGCGGACATGTGGACCTGGCTGCTGCCCGGGATCGTCCCGGCTCGCCGCCTCGCCCGGTTCGCGCCCGCGGGATCCGTGGAACTGTGGACCGCGATCAACGGCGGCGCGACCGCGGACTGAGGTGCCGACCGCGCTGCCGGGTGCCGACCGCGGGCGGGGGGCGGCACCGGTTCCTTCCACTCCGTGGGCACCGTCACAGCCGGGATCCGCCCGAGGCGTCGATGCACTGGCCGGTGATCCACCGAGACGACTCGGAGGCCAGGAAGGCGACGATGTCGGCCACATCGGACGGCTGTCCCAGCCGGTCGAAGACGGACCACGACGCCAGTTCCGCCGCCGCTTCCCTTGTCCGCCGCTTCCCTGCGTTCATGTCCGTCTCGACGAATCCGGGCCGGACGGAGTTCACCGTGATGGCGCGCGCCCCGACTTCCTTGGCCAGCGCCAGGGTGAAGGTGTCGACCGCCCCCTTGCTCATGGAGTAGACGCAGGACTCCGGATAGGCGATGCGGGCCGCCGCCGACGAGACATTGATGATGCGGCCCCCGTCCGGCATGCGCTTCAACGCGCGCTGCGCCATGAAGACCAGGGACTTGGTGTTCACTGCGAAGATCCGGTCGAAGAGCTCCGGCGTCACCTCGTCGATGCGGGCGGACCCGCTGACACCCGCGTTGTTGACGAGTACGTCCAGGCCCGAGCCCGAGCCCGAGCCCGTGCCGTGCCGTACCGCTCCGGCGTCGAACTGGGCGTACAGACTCTCCACTCCCCCGGGTGCGCCCAGGTCCGCTCGAATCGCGAAAGCCCGTCCGCCGCCGTCCCGGATCGCTCTGAGGGTTTCCTCGGCCGCGCTCTCGTCCTCGCGGAAGTGCACCGCCACCACAGCGCCGTCCTGCGCCAGCTTCCGCGCGATGCCCCGCCCTATCCCCCTGCTCGCTCCCGTGACCAGTGCCGTTTTCCCCGCCAACGCGCTCACGTTTCCTCCCCCTTGAGATCTGCCCCGGATCCCGGCCGTGGCAGTTGTAGCACCGCCCGTGACTTACGACGTGACAGCGGGCGCCGTGGTCCTGACGCGCCGGAGGCCGTCCGCGGACGCGATGGCCGGAAGCACCAGTTCCCACAGGGATTCGAGCCACTTGTCGCTCTCGTCCTCGGACACTCCCATCCACGCCAGTGTCTCGACGCCGCAGACCACGGCGGTGACCAGCGTGCGCGCGGACACATCGGCGACGTCGGCGGCCAACTCGCCTTTCTTGCGCGCCTCTTCGATCACCTGCCCCAACTGCCCCAGCCACAGCGGGTAGAAGTCCATGGGGGCCGAACCCCCGGCCGTCCGCTCCCGCGCGATCCGCACGCCGGCCCTGATGAAGGGGTCCGAGCGCAGCAGACGGCTCAGGGAGTGCATGGCGTTCACGACGACCTGAAGGCAGGACTCCTCGGCGCAGGACAGGTCCGCGATCACCATCTCCAGGATGTCCTGGCCCCGCCTCTGCACGGCAGCCGCGAGATCGTCCTTGGTCGGGAAGTGGAAGAACAGCGCCCCCTTCGTGACGCCGGCCGCTCGACTCACATCACCGAGCGTCGCCTTGACGAAGCCGTGGAGCGCGAACTGCTCGGCTGCCGAGACGATCAACTTCTCCAGTGTGCGTTCCGAGCGCTCTTGCTTCGCCATCCGTTGGTCCCCCCACCTAGAGAGCGGGCCGACGAGACGTATCCCCATACGCCCGCTGGCTGCACCGTCGGTCCCGCCTGTCCCCGTCTGCCTCTCCCGGTCTGCACAGCACTCGGCGGACCGGGCGCGGCTCCCGCCTGTGAAGCAGATTAGAAACCGGTCGAACGACTTGTCAACCGAAAAACCGGTCGACTGGCTTACGAAAGTCCCCACGAGGCCTCTGGGGCGAGTTGTTCGCCCCGGTCGCTGCGCGCGCACCGAGGACGACCGCCGCACCCGCTCCGCCTGGCCGAGACGGCCGGAACCATCGCGGTGGGTCGGCGTCCGGACCCGGTCAGGAGTTCCGGTTCCGCCTTTTCTTCCGCGATGCTCTCCACTCACCTCCAGGCGTCGACCGAGAAGCTGCCGCCCGCGGGGCCTCGGACAACCGTGGCGGTCAGTTCCCTCACGCGGTCGGCAGGTATCACAACGCCCGGGGCCTGGAAGATCCATTCCATCGTCTTGTCCAAGCTCACGTCCTTGGGCACTTCCCCGTAGTAGGCCTTGCCGTAGACGGGCGTGCCTGGTTCGCTGCGCCAGCTGTCGGCGAGCGTGCCGATGTCCACCGCGTCATAGCCGAGGAGGTCGAGCAATTCCACGACCTCCGCCTTGGCGGCGGCATCGTCGCCGGCGATCGGCATGGCACTGCGGTCCGGCGCACCCGAGGGGCGGGCCAGGCTGAACAACTGGCTGGAGACGATGTTGCTGGCCGCCTTGACCACACGGGAGTCGGCCAGGTGGCGCTGCACCAGCTCGCTGGTCGTCAGCTCGTTCGCGTCCAGCTCGGTGATGCGGCCGTCGCGCTCCGGGTAATAGTTCAGCGTGTCGATCACGATCTTGCCCGACAGCGGCTGGGCCGGGATCTTCTCGTAGGCGCTCAGCGGGATGGACACCACTACCAGGTCCCCGGCCTCGGCGGCCTCGGCGGGAGTGGCCGCCCGGGCGCGGGGGCCGAGTTCGGCGACGAGACCGGTGAGGGACTCGGGGCCGCGGGAGTTGCTCAGGACGACGTCCAGGCCTGCGGCGACAGCAAGGCGGGCCAGGATGCCGCCGACGTTGCCACTGCCGATGAAGCCGAGTGTCTTGCTCATGGTGCTCTGTTCTCCCATGGGATGAGGAAATGCCGGACGGGCCACAGCTACGAACCGTAACCGGACCGGCCGGTCACTTTAGCTACCGTACCACCTAACCGGACCGCTCGGTCATGTTGCGTAGAGTGGACCCATGAGCACTGAAGAAGAAGCCGTTGCAGCGCCGCCCGCGCGACGGATGAGAGCCGACGCGGTGCGGACGCGCAAGGCGCTGCTGAAGGCTGCCGCGGAGGTGTTCGCCGAACACGGCGCGGAAGGGTCCATCGCGCAGATCGCGGCACGGGCGGGTATCGGAAAGGGAACCGTCTTCCGGCATTTCCCCACCAAGGAGGACCTGTTCGCCGCGATCATCTGCGAGGAAATCGACGGGCTGGTGACAGTGGGCCGCCGGCAGGCCGAGCAGGCCGACGCCGACGCCGCCCTGCTGCAGTTCATGAGCGCGGGCGTCGATCTCTACGCAAACAACCGGGCGCTCGCGGAGGCACTCCGCATGGTGTCGGATGTCCGGCACCCGGAGATACAGGCCGGACAGGAGCAGCTGATCGCCACAGCCGAGTCACTGGCGCGGCGGGCGCAACGCGACGGCTCACTCCGTGCGGACCTGAACGGGCAGGACGTGATGCTGCTGATCTGCGGCGTCTACTACACCGCCGCACCCCTGCTGGCTGCCGATCCGTCGGCCTGGCGGCGCTACCTGCGGCTCACCTTCGACGGCATGTGCGCCACCGGCACCGGGCCCCTACCCCCGGCACTCTTCCACGACTCCTTGCTGCCGACGGTCCGGTAGGCCGACCGGCATGCGCCAGAAGGTCACCGACGCGGGCTGCCGACACAACCGAATCCGGCTCCTACAGGCCTCCGCTCTCCGGAGCTGGGTGCCATGGCCAGGTCACGCTCTCGCGGACTGTCGGCCGCGACGGGGAGCGCGATGCGGTCCGCACTTCCCGCCGGCTTGTTCCTGTGCGCGAACGACTCGGCTCCGATCGAGTTCCACGCCTTGACGATGGGCCGGCCCAGCTGCTGGGCAGCCCACACGCTCTCGGCCTGGCCGGCCTCGATCGCCGCGATTCCGTTGTCGCGATGCGGGATGTAGTTCGACGTGTCGATGACAACCGTGTCGGCCGGCACGTTGGCTATCAGTGGTGCGACCTGCGGAATGCGGTCGAAGGGGATGGAGAGGATCACGGCGTCGACGTCCACTACGGCTTCCGCCGCGGTCACCGCGCGTCCGCCCGAGGACAGCACGTCCGCCTCGATCGTCTCCGGGCCGCGCGAATTGGCCGCCTTTACCTCGTGCCCGGCCACGCTCAACCGCCTGGTCAACGTCTTGCCGATGTTCCCGGCGCCGAGAATGCCGATCTTCATGGTGAAACTCCTTGTCCGGAACGGAACCCCGGTTTCGGTGACCGGGGTTCTTGGAGCTGCGGGCCGGCCGCGGACGCGGTGGTGCGGGTGAGTAATGGCGGCCTTGCCGACGTGAGCGCCGTTCTTCGTGTTCGTCGTGTGTGTTCGCGGCGTGCCGGCGTTGCCGCCCTCGTGCCGTCGCGTGGGCGAGAGCGGCGTCGGGTGGCTCAGCGGTGGGCGGCGCGGTTCATCTCGACGACGTCGTCGACGGTGGGGTTGGCACCGAGGGCGGCGAAGCGCTCCGGCAGGCTGTCGCGGATGGCCGCGTCCTTGGCGCGGTCGGCCGCGGCCAGGGCCGCCGGCAGCTCGTCGAGGGTCAGTTCGGTGCAGTAGGCGGGGCCGTTGGGCTGCTGGCGCCAGGAGTCGGCCAGTGTGCCGGCGTCGTAGGGGTCGAAGCCGGTGTCGTCCACCAGGCTCATGGCCACCTTCCGCGCCTCCTCGAAGTCGCCGGCGACAGGGATGGCGAGGCGGCCGGGCGTTCCGGCCGGGACACCCTTGGTCCGCTGGGTTTCTGCCAGCGCGGCGTTCCACGCCTTGACCACGGGGCGGCCGAGCAGCTCGGCGGTGTACACGCTCTCCACCTGGCCGTTGTCCACCGCCTCGATCGGCTCGCTGAGCATGCCGGGGTAGTAGTTCGAGGTGTCGATGACCACCGTCTCGTCGGGCACCGACGCGAACAGGTCCGCCAGCTGGCCCGCCACCCCGAACGGGATCGACAGGACGATGACGTCCCGGCCCTGAACGGCGTCGGCGAGCTCCACCGCGCGGGCCCCGGACTCCAGCACCTCCGCCCGGACGGCCTCGGGGCCGCGGGCGTCGGCCACCTGGACGTCGTGACCCGCCGCGCTGAGCTTGGCGGCAAGGTTCCCGCCGATGGCACCGGCTCCTATGACAGTAATTTTCATGATTTGTTCCTTCGGAGATTGTGGAGATTGTGCCGCCCCTGAGGGCAGCGCGATGTGATGGCCGGGTGGTGGTGCCGCCTGGCGTTGCGGAGGCGGGGCGGGGCGCCTGGTGGTTTACGCCTGGGTGTCCTGTTGGCGGTAGCCGCTCGCGATGAGCGTGCGGAGCCGGTCGAGCGACTCCTCCTCGGTGCCGGTGCCCTTGATCCAGGCAATGGAGCAGGCCGCGAGGAACAGGTCGTTCCCCCGCACCGACGTGCGCACGTGCCCCGCGAGCTGCGCGGCTCGCACGTACTGATCGGTGGCGGAGATGAGGATGCCGCAGGGGATGGTGAGCGGGTTGTCCGGCTCCTGTGCCCGGGCCGCGGCCATGAGCGGGTCAGGCAGCCCGCTGAAGGCGCTGAAGTACTCCTCCATCGCGCGCAGCCACTGTTCCAGCGCCTCGGCCGGGTCGCCGAGCCGCTCGATGTCCGCCTGGCGGGCCACCAGCTCCTCGGAGCGCGTGTGCAGCACAGCCGCGAGCAGCGCCTCCCGGGTCGGGAAGTGCCGGTACAGGGTGCCGGGCCCGACGCCCGCCTCCTTGGCCACCGCCTCCAGGGAGGTGCCGACCCCGTGCCGCAGGAAGTGCCGCTGCGCGGTCTCCAGAAGGGCCGCGCGGTTGCGCTGGACGTCCGCGCGGGGCTTACGCCCCCGCTGCTCACCGGCGCTCATGCGCCCTCCCGTCTGCCGTGATCCCGCGGCCGCATCGAAACGGATGCTGCCTCCGCATGCAGTCGAGAGTAAAACGGAGGCGGCATCCGGTCAAACCGGCGGTCCGACCACGGGAGCCCGGACAGTGCGGGGGCCGACCTGTCTGGCGGCAGAGCGCGGGGCAGAAGCCGTGCCGGCTGCACCATTCCAGGGTGCCCTTGTCCGGCCCCTGGGGCGCGAGCCCGGCCCGGTCCCCGGTCCGGGACGTCAGGGGGTGAGCTGTTGGTGTCCTATGACGGAGAGCAGTTCGAGTTTGCTGTGGCTCTCCGTGCCGGGGCGGGTGGTCAGCACCACCAGGGTCTGGGCGCGGTTCTCGGTGTACAGGAGCTGGGCGTCGACGTCGATGCGGCCGAGTTCGGGATGCAGGAGGGTCTTGCAGTCGCCGTAGCGGGCGACCTCCTGCAGTTCCCACATGCGGACGAACTCGGGGCTGTGTTCCTGGAGTTCGGCGAGGATCCGGGCGGCTCGGGGGGTGTCGCTGCCGGCAGTCAGCGCGGCCCGCAGGCGTGCTGCCTGGGCGCGGCCGTGGCTTTCGTGGGTCTCCTCGGGATACACGAGACGTTCGGCCGGGTCCATGAACCAGCGGTAGTAGCCGCTGCTGGCCAGACCGGTGTGGCGGGTCTGGTCGCCGAGCAGGGCGACGGCCAGGGGGTTCATGGCGAGGGTGTCGACCAGGTCGGTCGTTACCAGGGCCGGGGTGTCGTCCAGGCGGTCCAGGACCCGCATCAGCGTCGGGCTGACGTGTTCGGAGCGGTGGAAGCGGGCCGGGGCGTTGTGGCCGATGAGGACGAAGAGATGGTCGCGTTCGTCCAGGGTCAGCCGCAGCGCCCGGGCGAGAGCTTCGGTGATCTGCACGGAGGGCTGCGGAGCACGCTGCTGTTCCAGCCGGGCGTAGTAGTCGGTGGACATGCCGGCGAGCTGCGCGACCTCCTCGCGGCGCAGCCCCTGCGTACGCCTGCGCGGCCCCTCGACCAGCCCGACGTCGCGGGGCCGCAACATCTCACGCCGGTGCCGCAGGAATTCCGCCAGTTCCTTCTTGTCCATGCCCCCCATCCTCACCGCATCCCGCCCGGCTATCCAGAGACCGCCGATCCATGGCTGAGCAGTCCTCTCCCGCTCGCGCGAAGCCGCTCGTACGGCCGACGCCGAGGGCGCGCGCAGCCGGAAGACCCGATGGTCACCGGACCTGCATGACCCGCTGGGACATGCGCCGACTGTCCGCGGTGCACCGCAGGCCGTCGGCATGGAAGACGGGCCGCCGCGACGGTCCCCGTCGAGGACACCCAACGCTTTGACCGGCCCCGGGCCTCGTCGCCCGGCCGAAACGACGATGTTCGCCGTGTCAGACGGCCGCTCGCGTGCCCCTCGGCGCTCAGGAAAGAGCCGGTCGCCTCCAGTGCGACGGCCGGGGCGCAGCCGAAGGCGCTTCCTGACCGTTCCGCGTCTTTGGTGAGGACCTCCCCGAGACTGGTCCAGCTCGCGTTCGCCCATGATGTGGCCGGCACGGGGCCCGCCCGCGTGCTGTTGTTCCGCCTCGGTCAATACAGGTCGGTCAGCTGCCGGTGAGCATGGCGAGGACGTCGTCGTAGGAGCCGTTGGCCACCGCGTCCCGGAGGAACCTGGCGCGCTCGACGACGAGCTCCTTCGCATCGGGCTTCTCGCGCAGCAGGCCGAGGGCCTCGGTGAGGAAGTCGTCCAACGGCATGGCGTGGTCGTTGTCCTGCTGGCCCATCAGGGTCGTGCGCACGGGCGGCGGAACCACCTCGATCACCTGGACGCCGGCGTCGGCACCGGCGAGCTGGATGCGCAGGCTCTCGGAGAAGGAGTGCAGCGCGGCCTTGGTCGCGCTGTAGGTCGGCGTGACCGGGTACGGGACGAACGCCAGCGCGGAGGTGACGTTCAGGACGGCCGCGTCGCCCTTGCCCACCAGCAGCGGCAGGAAGGCATACGTCATCCGGATCGCGCCCAGCAGATTGACCGCGACGTGATCCTCGGCGACCTGGAGTCCGGCCGGGTCGAGGACGCTCTCCAGCAGCTGCATGCCGGCGTTGTTGACCAGGACGTTCAGCCCCGGGTGGCTCGCCGCCACGCTCTCACGGGCCCGGGCGATCGAGTCGGGGTCCGCGACATCGAGGACGAGCGCGTCGATGCCCGGGTGCTCGGCCGTGATCTCGTCGAGGAGTTCCTTGCGCCGTCCGGCGACGATCACCTTGTTGCCGGCCTCGTGCAGGCGCAGGGCCAGACCGAGGCCGATGCCCGAGGTGCCGCCGGTGATCAGGATCGTGTTGCCGGTCATCTTCATGGAGGTCTTGCTCCTTCGGTACGGCGGGCCGGTGACCGCCCGCAGCCCCGACCGTAAGAGCGCCGGCGCAGGGGCGGGAGAGGAAGGTTTGTCCATGGATCGGCGGTCTCTGCCTCGTGAAGAGAACGCCGGCCGTCGGGCCGGGTCCTGCAGAAGCTGGACGGGGGCCGCCGGCCGAGCAGTCGCGCAGGCGCATCGCGTCGACACGCTCGCCGACGAGGGCGCCGTGCAGGAGCTCATCGCGCGCTCACGCAGCGACTTCGCGCAGGCGAGCCTGCTCGTCCTCGAGACCGCCTGGTCGATCGACCGGCACGGCGCCAAGAGCGCGTGCTGAGACAGCAGCCGTAAAAGTCGCCGCGCCACCGTCGCCACCGCTGTCATCGACCGTGCCATCGACGGCACGCGTTGCGCTGAGCGCCTGCACGTCACTCACCATCTCGCCGCGCCCGTACACGAGGGCACCGCAGGCGCGGTCGAGGCTCCAGACCGACCCCAGAGCCGCGGGCTTTGTGGGTCGCAATCCGAAAGCTTCTCGACCGATGTGACAAGGCGGGTCGAGACCGCTGACCGTGAGGTCACGTGACGACTACGAGACCAGCACACTGCGGGGCCACCTTGGCGTGCCCGATCAGTACGGACTCGGCCCGCGCCTGGCGTCCAACTCCTGAGCCCGCGTGCAGTCTGAGTTCGATCATTGACCTCGCTGCTGTTTCAGGCGCAACGAGCCTCGTGACGCCCCATCAGAAGCAGCGTCGAACGAGCGTCAGGACACGTCCCCCACCGCCCCCTCACGAAGCCGAGGCAGAGCGTTCATCGCCCGCACCCCGCTGTTCGAAGCAGCAGGTGAGGCATGTGACACGAGCCTGCGACGCACTCCACGCGATGGACTGAGGGAATATGTCGGGCACACCTCGACGCACCTGAGCAGTCCAGGAAAACCGCAGGTCAGAGCGCCTTTGAAGCCGGTTCGAGAATCGCCACACACTCCACATGCGCGGTCATCGGAAAGATGTCGGCCTGGGCGAATCACAGAAAAGACCAGGTCAGAGCCGAATTATCGACTCTCTGTTCCGGGTGCAGGCGCCCAGAGCGTCAAATGAGCGTCATGACCAACAGTCCATCCCTCCTCTTCGGGCGGACGGGGCTGCTACGACCAGCTCACCTGCACGAGCCCGCTCCCACTCACTCCCGACGCAGGCTCGCACACAGCACATCAATGACCCGCACGGCTTCTCGGACCGCCATAATGGAGTCATGCCCTCCAGCCCACAGTCCGCCACACCCACGCCGAGCAACCTCTCGGGCGCGGTTGCCGAGGATCTCGCGCTGTACCGGGAGAAGTTCCGGCTCCGGCTGCCGGAGTCGCTGGACGAGTTGCACGGCCCGACCCAGGGGGTCGTGGAGCTGCCGCTGCACATGGCCTGGTCGGGGATGACCTCGTACGACATGAGCAAGCCGCGCCAGCGTATGGGCCTGTACCGCACCGTCCTGCACGAGGGTCTGCGCGACGACTTGCCCCGGTACCTCAACCAGGATCTACTCCTCCGGCTGTGGCCGGTGCTGCGCACACTCGTCGGCCGTACCGTGCGCGCCGTATGGGAAGACGCCTTCCCTCAGCTCGCCTCCCGCACCCGGGCGGCCGCGTGACGGACATGCCGGAGCTGCACACACGGCTCCTGGCGGATGTGATCGCCCTCGGTTCCCCGTATCCCCTGGTTCTCACCGGCGGGTATGCCGTACGGGCGCACCGCCTCGTGAACCGCCCAAGCCAGGACCTCGATGTCGCCACCGAGAACCCGGCGCCCATGGCCGATATCGCCGCCACGCTCCGCACCGGCCTGGAAGCCCGCGGCTGGAAGGTCCACGCGCTGGAGACCGCCCCGCTGTCCGCCCGCTTCGCCGTGACCGACCCGGCCTCCGGGCAGGAATGCGAGGTCGACATCCTCAAGGAGATCTTCTGGCGGCCGGTCGCCCAGAGCCGGTACGGGCCCGTCCTCGCTGAGGAGGATGTGATCGGGACCAAGGTCCGCGCCCTCGCCGACCGCGGAGCGCCCCGTGACCTGATCGACGTGTTCGCGGCCTCCGGCCGCTGGACCAATGCCGAGCTCGAGGAGTTCGGCCGCCGCCACGCCCGCGGCCGCTTCGAGCGCGAGGACCTGCAGTCGAACCTCACGGGCGCCGAGTGGACCGACGACGAAGCCTTCACCGCCTACGGCCTGGACGAGGCCACCATCAGTGCTCTGCGCACATGGGCCTTGGAGTGGGCCGACGACCTCGCGACCCGGCTCCACGAAGAGGCCGGTGATCCGGACATCGACTGATCCCGTCCAGACGAGAGCACAGCTGCAAACGAGGTCGCGAGCTTGTCACACCGAGCACGCCGGGCAAGCTTCGGTCCCATCCGGGCAGGTGACCAACTGGGGTCATCTCTCGTGCGCCCTACGAACCTGGCCTCCAGAGCCTCGGCCGTAGGGAAGGCGGCGTGGACAGGGCAGCGCGCCGCCGGGATACGTACGCCGTGTCCGGCGTCATCCGGACGCGCGGCCCGTCATGGGACGACCCTAGCAAGGGCCAGAGCGTACCTCGCCGTGTCTGGTCGGCTATTGACAAGGCGACCGGCCGCTCGGACATGCGGGCGGCCGGACCGTTGTCACGCACCGTCACATGCGGATCGTCACGTACTGGCGCAACAGCGGTTCCAGGCGCAATTGGGTGTCCTCGCGGTCGAACACGAGAAGAACCTAGAGGCGTTGACGATCCACCGCCCCTCGTCCTCGTCCTCGTCCTCGATCGCGAGCGCCTCAGCATTCACCGCGCGCTCCAAATCGAAAGGGCCGTCCCTGAACTCGTCGTTGAGGGGCCGGTACCCAGCGGCAAGCAGCGGGTCCGCGTACACGCCGGTCGCCTCGGCCAAGGCGCGAGCCTCGGCCCGGTCCGCGCGTAGGTTCGCCAGGCGGCGCAACACCTGGTCGGGGCCGCCCGGTTCGCATGCAGGCGATGTGCTCCGCCGGCCAAGAGCGGCCAGCCGCCGGTCAGCTCGTGGAGACGGTCCAGGCGGTCCTCCGTGGGAAATATGTTGACACGCTGAACCCAGCCCCGCAGGCTGCGGCGGTCGTGACGGCGCAGGACCACCGGGGCGGCCGAGATGGGTTCGGTTCCGGTCAGCAGGGTCCGCCACAGGGCCAGTTGGGTTGTGTCGGTGACAAGGACGACCGCGCGGGTGACTCCCGGGGGTGACGGGCAGTAGCGTCTCGGCCAGGTCAACGGCCTCCCGGCAGGTCTTGTGTCGGACTTAAGGCCCTTGAGTTTCTTGGTCTGGTCGAAGAGCGGGGCGCCCACCTCGAAGAACTGGTCGCAAACAGGTGACGGCGGCTCCTTCCGAAGAAAGGAGGAGGGAGCCGCCGTCAACGCGCGCGCAAGCGCCCGGTACTACTCCACAGCCGACACCAGTCGGTGTGCCGCTTCGGCCCCACCAGGGGTCGGATCGTCCAGCAACCGCTGGTACACCTCCCGGCCGGCCAACACCGCACGCCTGCTCTCGGCTTCCCAGGCGACCTTCTCCTGGTACTGCTGGGCGTCCCTTCCCGATGCTGCCGAAGCCGTTGACTCCCACTGTCTCGCCGAGTGAATGCTGGCCAAAAGCTCCAGAATCTCCGCTCGTCGGGAGACGGCGGACTCCCCCGCCAGCTCTGTCAGGAAGGGCACGACGTGAGGAGTCGCCCCCGAAACGACGAACCCCAAGGCGCATACCCGGTCACTGAGTTCGTCGAGTGCCGGACTCGCGCAGTCATGGCTGCCCCAGGCCAGGATGGACAGCAGCGCCGGGATACCCCGAGCCGATCCATGCAAGTCCGAGAGCTCCCCCCAAGGCACCTGGGAGACCCTCTTGAGTATGCGCCCCACGACTACCCTCCGTGCATAACCGTGATACGAAGCCGGAACGTCACAGCCTGGCACATGTCGCATCCCGGCAGCACTTGCCTGCTGCGCCGGTGCCCGAACGGTTTGTGCACCACCGCCAGGCAGCGCGGCCATCGGATGCCCAGAGCGCGTCGATGTTCCCTCAGGCGGGCGGCGAGGAAACCGAGGGCAGAGCTGGGTACGTGTCCGTCAGGCCAACCGCCCAGCTGACGCGAGAGGTCGGAAAGGGCTCCCTACGTTGTTCTGTGGGATGCGGTGAGCCCTTCGTATGGTTGACCCACCCAGGGGTGCCGGGTGTGGTTCAAAAGGCTCTGCCGCTTGTGGCTTTCAGTGATTGGCCGCCCGGCGCCCCACGACGACTCGGTTGCCAATTAGGAATTGCGAATGATCGCTGAGTAGGGAATCGACAGCGAGGTCGTCCGTCGGGAGGCAACAGCACCACACCGCACGGAGGCACCACATGGCCATGATCTGGGCCGGCATCGACGCAGGAAAGACCCATCACCACTGTGTCGCGATCGACGAGAGCGGCCGTCGGCTGCTGTCCCGACGCGTCGCCAACGACGAACCCGAAATCCTCGAACTACTCACCGATGTCTTGGCCCTGGGCGACGAGGTGACCTGGGCCATCCACCGCGCCTCCGAGAGCTACCGCGGCGAAGGCAAGACCGACGCCAAGGATGCTGCCATTATCGCCGACCAGGCCCGCATCCGCCGCGACCTGCACCCCTTACGCACCGGCGACGAGACCGTCACCGACCTCAAGATCCTCACCGGCCGTCGCGCGGACCTGGTCGCCGACCGCACCCGCACCGTCAACCGGCTTCGCGCCCAACTCACCGACATCTTCCCCGGCCTGGAGCGGGCTCTGGACTTGACCAACACCGGCCCGCTCACCCTGCTGACCGGCTACCAGACCCCGGCCTCCCTGCGCCGGACAGGCAAGAAGAGGCTCGAGACCTGGCTGCGCAACCGCAAGGTCCTCCGCTCTGACCGGCTCGCCGAGACAGCTCTGGAGGCCGCCGGGCGCCAGCACACAAGCCTACCCGGCGAGAAACTGACTGCTCAGATGGTGCACACGCTCGCGCGGGAAGTGATGACCCTCAACCAGCAGGTCGCCGAGCTCGACAAGGCGATCGAGGCCCTGTTTCGCGAACATCGGGACTTCGAAGTGATCACCAGCATGCCGGGCCTGGGCGTGATCCTCGGTGCCGAGTTCCTGGCCGCGACCGGCGGCGACATGAGTCTCTTCGGCACTGCTGACCGCCTCGCCGGCTTTGGCGGCGCTGCCCCCGTGCCCCGCGACTCCGGCAAGATCAGCGGTAACCTCCGCCGCCCGCGCCGCTACAACCGCCGACTCCAACGAGTCTTCTACATCTCCGCGTTGTTCAGCATCCGCCACTGCGAGGACTCCCGCCGGTTCTACGACCGCAAACGCTCCGAGGGCAAGCGTCACATCCAGGCCGTCCTCGCCCTGGCCCGCCGCCGCGTCAACGTCCTCTGGGCACTCCTACGCGACGGACGGACCTACGAACTCGCGCCACCAAGCACACTCGCGGCTTGACAGACCGCATTAGGAATCACTATGAAAGGGACGTAACCGTCAGTCCTCCCCCAGCAGCCCGAATTCCTCGGGAAGAGCGAGCATGGATCGCTGCCTGACCGGGTCGGTCTCTGACTGCGCGGCGGTGTGAATCAGCGTGACGAGCTTCGCGCGACCCTCAGGGGTCAGTTCCCTGGCCATGGCCGCCACAGGCTCGACCAGCGCTGCGGCGACGTCCGGGTCCAGCTCGTCATCGTCCATAAGGTCGATGGAAACCAGCAGAG
The DNA here is from genome assembly GCF_055578365.1 of Streptomyces sp. NPDC033131. Taxonomy (NCBI): domain Bacteria; kingdom Bacillati; phylum Actinomycetota; class Actinomycetes; order Kitasatosporales; family Streptomycetaceae; genus Streptomyces; species Streptomyces sp. NPDC033131. The sequence goes on along the minus strand of NZ_JBVIPA010000002.1, from coordinate 21,896 downwards.
TCGCGAAGGCCCTCGCCATGAACTGCTCAGCGTTCATCAAGGTACGACCCTCACTCTGACAGTGGTGATCATGAGCGAGCCGAGGCCCCGGCGTGCTCTTCTGGCTTCACTCGCGGTCGGTACTTCCCAGCGGGCTGTGTAGCCGTTCTGCTGAAGCGCCAGCGACTGCCGAATCTGTCGACGGGTTCCACAGGGTATGCGGGAGCTCGGCATCGGTCCGCTGGCATGCGCTTCCTTCGCCTGTCGGCGGGCCATCTCCATGCGGATCACACAGTGTTGCGAGCCGTCCGTGATGCCGCGGCGGCGAAGCTCGCCGAGGGCGAGCGATCCTATGCCGCCGTACTCGCGCTGCACGACGCATGGAACTTGCGGCGGAAGAAGTGCGACACAACCACCAGGTCGTCATCGACGCCGACACCCGCCTGATCGTCGTGCTCGGAGCCCTTTTCCCCCGCCCCTGGACGGAGAACGATCGTATGGCTGCCCCTTTCGAACCAGACGATTCCAGGCATCGCATACCAGCGCAAAGCGACTGCGCACCGGCCAAGCCGGCTGGTCGCCTCGTCTACCGCCAGCGTTGATTCCGACTCGGTGGAAAGGGGCCGAACAGAACGTCGTACTCCCCGGTCTCATCGAGAAACACGTCGCCGGGATCGGCACTCTGCACAGACGCGTGGAGGCGGTCCACCAAGGTCAGCACGGACTCAATCGCCAGACCGAGCGCACCGGCCGCCTGGGTCTGCGCAAGAACGGTATTGGGGGAATCCGCGAGCATATCCCGTTGAAGAAAGGAAGCAGCCGCCCTCATGGAGGACAGGTCGCCATTTTCGGAGTACTTCAAACAGTCTCGCCAGTAAGGCAGTCCAACTACTAGACAGAGGGCCTCAGCAAGATCCGCGCCAATTATTCCGGCCTCTCCCTCACTACTGGCATACCACACGGGACGGACGACGCTCTCACTATACAGATAATATCTGCCACCCGTAAAATCCCCGGCGATCACTTCAAGGCGCTTCCCTGAGGAAATCCGCGGGGCGTCTACATAATCGGCGCGTCGGACATCAAATTCAAATGTATTCGCAAGAAGCACTGTGAGAGCCTCATCCTCACGAATACGCGCTAGCAGATCAACAGACTGAGACATGTCGTAACGATAACAGACGGCCAGTCGGCCCGGAACGTGCGACCGAAGGTCGCCTGCGGCGTAGGAAATTCCAGCACCGCAGGCGCCCTCTCGGAACTAGATCATGCCTATTTTTCGGTAATAGGCCAGCAATCTTCGGATTCCCGGGTTGAAATAGCCGGGATCCCCGTGCTGCAACTGTCCTATCCTGCGCATGTCCCAGATGTCACGGGCGAGAACAGTGCGGAACGGAAGGCCGGCCTCAATCCGCTTCGTCCTACGTCCCCGGCTCTTGTAGGTTCTCGTCAGAGCATGGTCGGCGGCCGTCATCACAATGGCCCCTCCCTCATTTCTGGCGAGGAAACCAAGACCGTCCTGAGGCATGTGGTGGGCCTCCAGACCATCACCGGGCTGACCAGGATTGAGGTCTCCGAAACGGCCCGCGTCATTCACCGCGACGGTCTTGCAAGTGGCGTTGTGCACCAGGACCGGTGTGGCCCCCGCCGCCACGTAGTACGTATGGACGTCGGTGACCGTGAGGTTGTGGACCGTTGCCTCCCGGGCCGTCCACGCCTCGACCGAACTGATCTGAACCCAGGTGCCAGAGGTCGTCCGGACCCACTGACCCGGCTTCAGCTCACCCGCGTCGACCCACTCCCGCAGGGACGGCACCCAGAACCGGTGTCCGGCCGTCGCGGTGACCGTGGTGGTCGCCGTCTTGGCGGTGGAGCCGTCGTGGATCTTCAGCGTGATGCGGACGAGATCCTTGCTGCCGTGACCCACGATCGTCGCCGCGGTCGTCTGGACGGAGGTCTTGCCCGTCTCCGGGTCGGTGGCGATGACCTTGTCACCGGGCCTGACCTTCTCGATCGGCTTGGTCGAGCCGTCGGCCATCAGCACCAGTGTTCCGGGCCGGAAGCTGTTCGCTTCGCAGGCCCCCTCCTGAACCTGGCCCTGTGCTTCGTCCTTGACGGTCTCCTTTGCCTCTTCCCGGACCTCCTTGGCAACCTTCTTCACCGCCCGCTTCACCTGCCGAGGCTTGGGCCTCGGCTTCGGCTGGGAGCGGGGCTTGGCGCGCGGCTTCGGGCGGGCCGCCGCCTTGCGGGCCGCGGCTCTGCGGGCCGCTGCCTTCCTGGCCGCCTGGGCCGCGCGGGCCCTCGCCTGGGCAGCCGCTCTTCTCGCCGCCGCCCGCTTGGCCGCCGCTCGGGCCGCCGCCCGCTTGGCAGCCGCACGCTTGGCCGCCGCCGCCTTCCGGGCCGCCTCACGGCGGGCCTTGGCCGCGGCGCGCTTGGCCGCCTCCAGGGCACGCTTGCGGGCCAGGGCCGCCGCCCGACGGGCCGCCGCCTGGGCCGCCTTGCGGGCCGCGATGATCGCCGCGCGGCGGGCCGCCGCGCGGATCGCCGCCTGGATGGCGATACGGGCCGCGATCCCGATCAGGATGGGGAAGAACTCGCCCGACGGGTCGGAGAAGGTGGCCGGGGCGTTGTTGCTGTAGGCGTACGGGTTCATCGTGGCCGGCTGACCGTAGTCGACCATCGGGTCGACCTGGATGAACCGTCCTGTGGCCGGGTCGTAGTCACGGGCACCCAGCCGGGTCAGCCCGGTGTCCTCATCGACCGTGCCACCCACGAAGCCGCGCTGTCCGGGCCAGGACTCGGGTTCCAGCCCCCGTGTCTCGCCGAACGGCATCGACTTGCGCCGCGTGACGCGCATCGCCGCGTCGGCCATGTCCACGACCGTGTGGGACGTGCCGTGGTGGTCGGCGAGCATCATCTGACGGATCCCGCCGGTCGCGCGGACCATCGTGGAACCGTCCGGCAGCGGGTAGAAGCGTTCCGCCTTCGCGCTGGTGTTGGCCGCGTTGACCGTCAGTTCCGCGTCGGCGAGGTAGAGCGTGCGGCTGCCGTCCGCGCCGGTGCGGATGAGGCGTTCGCCGTCCGCGCCGTACAGGTACGACGTGGTCTTCGTGCCGCCGCCCTCGACGGGCTGGGTCACCTTGCGGAGCTGGCCCTCGATGTCGTACTCGAGGGTCTGGTTGGTGCCGCCGTGCTGGCGCCCGGTGGTGTTGCCCGCCTTGTCGTAGCCGAAGGTGGCCAGGGTCTCGCCCTTCGGGCCGGTCGACTTGACCTCGGCCAGCGCGTTCGGACCGCCGACACCCTCCTTCCCGTAGACGTAGTCACGGGTGACGTTCTTGGCGGCGTCGCCCGTGGTGTCGTGCTCGACGAGCTTGGTGCGGTTGCCGGCCGCGTCGTACTGGAACGACTGCCAGTACGCCTCCGGACCGCCGACGGTGTCCTTCGTCGGCGCCGCCGCGCAGTCGTCCGCCGTCTTCGACGTCCAGGCGGAGGTCATCTGCCTGAGCTGGTCGTAGACGAAGCACTGCGTGTCGGTCTTGCCCGCGTCGCCGGACGCGCTGCCGGGCACGTCGGTGATCCTGGTGACGTTGCCTGCCTCGTCGTACCCGTACCGTGCCTCGTTGATACGCACCGGGCTGATCGAGCGGTCGAAGGTGGCCGTCTGCAGGCGACGGGTGAACTCGTCGTAGACGTAGGTGCCGTACACCTGCTTGCCCGCCGGTCCCGCGTCGGTGCGCAGGATCTCGCCGAACGCCGAGTACTGGGCGTTCGCGAGGTACGTGGACGCGCCGCCGACGAAGATCGGCAGGTCGTCGGTGTTGTAGCGGAAGACGATCCGCTCGGTGACCAGACCGCCCAGGCCCGGCACGGACACCCAGGCGAGGTTGCCGGTCGGCGTGTAGGAGTACTCGTACTCGTACGTGCCGGCCACGCCGGTCTCCTCGGCGGGGATCACCGTCTGGGACTTCTTCACCCGGTAGGCGTTGTCGTAGTCGGTGACCTCCTCCCGGTACTCACGGCCGCCCTCGTAGCGGATCTGCGCGGTCGGCAGACCCTTGTAGAGGGAGTCGTAGGTCCACTCCAGGCGCTTGGGGCCGGTCGCGCTCCCCTCGCGCAGGGTGGTCGGACGTCCGCCGACGTCGTAAGTGGTGAACAGGGACCGGCCCAGCGGGTCGATGGTCTCCACCACGTTGTCGGAGTTGTCGTACCGCATCTCGGTACGGCCGCCGTCGGGATCGATCGAGGCCGTCTGGCGGCCCCGCTTGTCGTACTCGAAGGTGGTGACGGCGCCGCCGGGGGCGGTCACCTTGCGGAGGTTGTCGAGGTCGTCGTACTCGTAGACGGTGTCCCGCCACTTCGTACGCGCGCTGTCGGTGTACTCGCGCAGCCGCTCCACGCGGCCCTCGGCGTCCTCGAAGGTCGCCGTGACCGTGTCGCCCTTCGGCGGGATCGTCGTGGAGACGTCCCCGTCGCGTTCGGTGGTGGTGCGCAGCTTCTCCGTGCCCCGGTACCAGGACGCCTCGGAGGTGGGCTGGCCCAGGCCGTCGAAGGTCACCCGGTTCTGGGAGGTGACGTCCTGGTCGCCGACCGAGAGCAGCTCGGGCGCGGGGTCGTCGTTGTTGTAGTAGCCGTCGTTCTCCTTCCACACCCGGCCGGCGCTGTCGTAGAAGACGTCGTTGACGATCCGCCCGGCGCCGACCGCCTTGTCCTGGGTCTGCCGCTCGCGCAGCAGGCCGTCGAGGATCTCGTACGACACGGCGTACTGGCCGTTGTCCTTGAGCGTGCGCGAGGTGACGATGGTCGGGCCGTCGCGGCGGACGGTGTAGTCGTACGTGGCGGTGGGCGTCTGGGTCGCCGGGTCACGGTCGATCTCCCAGACCTTCAGGAGACGGCCCAGCGGGTCGTACTCCATCGTGGCCTTCTTGCCGTTGGCGTCCTCCTCGGTCAGCGGCAGGCCGCGGACATCGTCGAACACCGTGGTCTCGGTGTGCTCGAGCGGGTCATGGGACACCTGCTTGGTCGGCCGCGCGACAGTGACCGGCGTGTACTCGATCCACGTCTTGCGGTTGTCCGCGTCCCAGGTCGCGGTCTCGCGGCCGTGGATGTCGTACGCGGTCTTGTCGATGGTGACGTAGCCGTCGCCGGTGCCGTTCAGCTCCTGCACCTCGGTGGGCAGGCCCTTGGTGGGGGCCGCGCCGAAGGCCAGGTTGTCGTAGAGCGTGCGGGTGTCCTCGACCACCTCGCCGCCGGTGGTGCCGCAGGCGCCGAGCGTCGTCTTCTCGCGGGACTCCGACTCGATCAGGTACGCGGTGGTGTTGCGGGCGTAAGTGATCGTGGAGCAGCGGACCTTGCCGCCGGGGCTCTTGTCCTCCACCTGGTACGGCAGGCCGTAGCTGTCGTACTTGGTGGTCTCGGTGGAGGTGCGCCAGGTGTCGCCCTTGACGCGCTCGCGGGTGCGGACGGTCTCCGGGCGGGCCATCCACGCCTCCAGCGGCGTGGTTCCGGCACGGGTCCGGGTGGCCGTCTTCACCGCCCAGGGGGTGGTGACGGTCGCGGAGTCGACGGGGCCGCCGTCGGAGGCGTAGGTGATCTGCTCCAGCAACTGGCCCTGATAGTGCGCCAGGTCGTCGTGGTTCGTGCCGTCGCTGGTGGTGACGGTGGACGACCGGGTGCCCGAGGGCATCTTGTCGCCGTGCAGGCCGCGGAAGTAACGGTGCTCGGTGAGCTGCTTGACGTCGTCTGCGCCGCCCTGGCGGGTGCGGACCCGCTCGTAGCCGCGGTACTGCGACCAGGTGCGGTGCTTGTTCTCGGTGAACTCGCTGTCGTCGAACGCCCATCCCGCGCCGCCGAGGAACTCGTACGAGGTCACCTTGGCGGGACTGTCGGTGACCAGGTCCTCCTCGCGGACCTCGGTGACGAGGTACTTGTGGAACCAGTCCTTCACCGGGTTGAGGGCGCCCTTGGGCGTCCAGTACTGCGGGAAGCAGCGCATGGTGTTGGACTCGGGCGACGCCGGCATCCGCTTCGGCTCCAGCGCCTGGCAGTCGCGCGGCGAGTACGTGACGCCGATACGGCCGCCGGTCTCGGTGTCGATGGCGTGGACCCGGTAGCGGGAGAAGGGCGGCAGGCCCTCCACCTTGTCGACGCGGTTGTCCATCTGCAGGCCGGAGAAGGTGACCTTCGGCATGGCGGCGTTCCCACCGGCGCCGTGCCCGGTACGGGCGACGGACTCCAGCCACAGCGCCGGCGAGGTGCCGTCACCGGTGGCCGGGAAGGACTGGTCCAGCGCCCAGGAGTCGACCGGCTTCAGCGCGGTACCGGACAGCACACTGGTGCTGATCTTCGTCAGGCGCTTGGTCGACCAGAACGTCGGGGAGTACTTGTCGGTGCACTTGGCCCCCGACGCGCACTCCTGGTCCAGCGGGGTGTCCGGCCAGCGCTTGGCGTTGGCGGTGGTCCGCTTGGCCTCCGCGCAGTCGAACGCGGCGTCGGCGATGCACCGTTCGGCCAGCGTGAACGCGACCCGGCCGGCCGGCAGGACGCCGAACAGCTTGTCGGAACGCAGGCCGTAGTCGATGCGCGAGAGCTGCGCGTTGCGGTCGTAGGACGCCTGCTGGTCGGCCTTCATGTTCTGGCCGTAGTAGTTGGCCCACTTGGTCCACCACAGGGTCATGGCGTCACCCAGCGGGTCGACCACGTAGTCCAGGTTCCAGCGGTAGACCTGCTTGCAGTCGGAGTCCATGAACGCGGTGGCGTGGCACGGCTCGCCCGGGTGGTTGCCGAACACCGGCACCGTGAGTGCCGAGTTGGTGACCGTGCCGTCGGGCGCGCCCGGCAGCTTGTTCAGGCCGAAGTGGTACTGGGTGCCGTCGGTGGTGGTCAGGACCCAGTACTCACCGTCCTTCGAGCCGTTGGCGGCGCCGCTCTTGCGCTGCAGGCGGGAGCCGTCGTCGTCGGCGGGACGCCACTCGTCGGTGCCGTCCTTCTTGACGAGTTCGGTGGTGTTGCCGCCCAGCGACATCACCACGTGGTCCGAGCCCCAGCACAGATCACCGCTGTCACCGGTGTTGTTCGGCTTCTTTCCGTCGACCTCGCCCTTGTCGTCCGAGCAGGAGCGGTAGCGCCGCTCGATGAAGCCCGGCTCGTAGTCCCAGCCCTCGGCAATCCACGAGGACTGCGCGCTGGTGGAGGCGGTACGGCCGTCCACGGCCTGCGAGGAGTAGGACAGCTCGACCTCGGGCTGCGGACCGCCGGGAACCTCGGGAGCCTCGATCGGATACGTCCAGGAGAACCCGCCGGATGACGAACCGGCCATCCACGAACCGGAGGGCGACAGTGAGGTGGCCTCGTGGCTGCCACCCGGCCCGGAGGCCGCGGCCGTCGCGGCGAACACGGTGGGTGCCGCCGCCAGGTCGGCGGTGCCGGTGACGTGCTGTGCGGCCGGGTCGTTGGCGCCCGGCAGCGCGGTGCGGGTACGGCACTTCTCCAGCTCGGGCGTGGTCAGCGCACAGGCCGGCAGGCGGTAGAGCCGGAGCCGGGAGCCCCAGTCACCGCCGTACGTGTCCCTGATCGACGTGTAGTCCAGCTGCAGCTCGACCGAGCCGGAAGCGGCGGTGGCCGGACCGTCGTCGGCCGGCGCGGCGGTGAAGACCACGCCTCGCACGCCGACCCGGTCGGCCACAGCCCGGTCCTTGACCTGGACCTGGACGGCAGTGCCGGGGTCTGCCGCAGCGCGCTTCGGGGCAGCGCCCCGGGCGCGAACACCTGGGCCGCTACCGGTGGTCGACGCCTTGGCCGAAGCCTGACGGACCCTCACGAGGTGCTTCCGCAGGCCGGTGTCGCCGGCGAACCCGTCCACGGCGGTGCCGTTGGTCAGCGGCGCCCGCCGGGGCAGCTTGTTCTCGCGGTCGGTGACGAGAGTCGTGAAGGTGTCGGCCGCGGCCTTTCCGGCCGACGGCCGGAAAACACCGTCGGCGTCATTGCGCACCTTCGGGCGTTCTTTGTCGAAATCCCTGCCTGGGACGGACTTTTCGCGCTGTATGTCCCCGAGTCGGGTTTCCCCGTCGGCCGCACTGGCATCGTCGGGTATGAGTCCGACGAAAAGGATGAGTCCCACGATGAGGGACACGGATCTGTGCCAGTGGGCTAAGTAGCGCAACTGTCTCGTTAATTGGTCCACTGAAGGACCTCCCCCTTTACTCACTCTGTGTGATTGAGTGGTGAACGGTCAGAGAGTAAGGTGTGAAGATCGCCCTAACAAGTAAAAGGAAAGCAATGCGACAATCCCCACTCTGATCATCTTTCAGTAAATAACTCCCCTTGTGACGTGTACTGTTCGGCGCTGCGGCCCGCGTCGGCGGGTGCGCGGCGGGCCTCGTGGAGGGTTCGCCTGGCAACGATTCCGGGGGGATTCGCCCATGCCAGAAAAATTACGAAGACAGCGTCGGGCCGGACGCTGGAGTCGGGCCGCGCTCGTCGCGGTGCTCGCCGGTACGTCAGTGGGGCTGACCCCGCTCACGTCCCTGGCGACCGACACGCCGGCCGGCTCCGGCTCCCCGACGGCCACAAGTGCCGAGGGACGTGCGCTGGAGCGGGCCGCCGAAACGGGTGAGCCGGTGGAGGTGGTGTCCGCCCGCTCCGAGACCAGCGAGACACACGCCCTGCCCAACGGCAATCTGCGCACCACGCAGCACACCCTGCCCGTGCGCGTGAAACGCGAAGGCACATGGCTCCCGGTGGACACCACCCTCACCGAGGCGGCCGGCCGGGTCCGGCCCGAGGCCGCGCCCGGTGACGTCAGCTTCTCCGCAGGTGGAGACAAGCGGCTGGTGACACTCGCCGACCGGGGTGGCCGACTCACCCTGACCTGGCCGGAGCCGCTGCCGGACCCGGTTCTGAAGGGCCACACCGCCACGTACCCGGACGTCTTCCCCGGCGTAGACCTCGCGGTGGGCGCCAGCGTCGACGGCTTCCACCAGGCGCTGATCGTCAAGACGCCCGAAGCCGCCGAACGTCCCGAACTCGCCGAGGTCGGCTTCGGCCTGCACACCGAGAACCTCGAGGTGCGCCAGGACGGTGAGACCGGCACGCTCCAGGTCGTGAACGCGGCCGGCCAGACGGTCTTCGCGACCTCAACGGCCCGGATGTGGGACTCCTCCACCGCGGAGGAGCAGGCCCCCGTGCCCGCATCGAAGGCGGCACGCACAACGGCCGACGCCGCCGCGCAGGCACCGGCGGCCGAAGCCGAACCGTCCCCGCTCACCCCCGGCACCAAGAGCCGCGAAGTCGGTGTCGAAGTCACCGACGACCAGATCCTGCTCACGCCGGACCAGGAACTGCTGACCGCGCCAGACACCGAGTTCCCGGTCTACATCGACCCGCGGATGACCGGCACCCGCGAGGCGTGGACCATCGCCTACAAGCCGCACCCGACGGACAGCTACTGGAACGGCACGGGCTGGAGCGGCGGCACCACCAGCGAAGCGCGGGTGGGCTACGAGTCCTCGACCGGCGGCACCGCCCGCTCCTTTTTCCGGGTGGGCTCGAAGTTCCTCGCCGGAGTGAAGGTGGTCGACGCGCAGTTCCAGATCACCGAGACGCACTCGTGGTCCTGCACGCCCAAGCCGGTGGAACTGTGGCTGACGGGTGGCATCTCCTCGAAGACCACATGGAAGGCGCAGCCGTCCTGGTCCGCGCGCCAGGACAGCCGCAACTACGCGCACGGCAACGAGACGTACGGCTGCCCGAACGCGGCGGTCGACTTCACCGCGAAGGACGCCGCGGTCAAGGCCGCCGCCGGCAAGTGGGCGAACATCACCTTCGGTCTCCGCGCCCCGCAGAGCGCGGAGGACAACAAGGACGAGTACAGCTGGAAGAAGTTCAAGCCGGACGCCAAGCTCATCGTCGAGTTCAACCGCCGCCCGAACGCCCCCTGGGCGCTGGACACCCTTCCCAGCACCAAGGTCGGCGCCACCGAGTGCGGAAACGGTTCGACGTACGTGACGCTGGGCAACACCGACGTCACCCTCACAGCTCAGGTGTGGGACCCCGACGGCGGCAAAGTCAACGTCCAGTTCCACCTGTGGGCCACCGGCAAGCACGATGTGTCACCCGGCATCATCTTCGACACCCGCACCCAGGTAACCGTCGTATCCGGCAACTCCAAGGGTGCCCAGGCGCGGGTCAAGGTACCCAAGGCCACGCTGCTGAAACATCTCGGCGCCAGTAACGGCCAGTTCTCCTGGAAGGCACAGGCGGAAGACGTCTCCGACTCGGCGTTCGCCTCCGACTGGACACCGACGCAGGGCGCTGCGGGCTGCCGCTTCGGCTTCGACCCGAACGCCCCGACGGTGATGCCGACCGTCGACTCCAAGGACGACCTGTTCCCGGAAACCACCGCTGACATGGAACCGGTGGAGGGCGCCCTGGCCCGTACGCAAGGGATGTTCCAGTTCGGCGCCAACGGCGTGACGGACACCACCAAGTACCTGTACGACCTCGACCGGACCCCGCCGAGCAAGGAAGCCAAGCCCGCCACGAAGGGCGGCCCGGCGACCGCACCGGTCACCCCCCTCACCCCAGGACCGCACACCCTGTACGTGCGCATGGTCGACGCCGGAGGCAACCCCGGCCCGGTCTATCCCTACCGGTTCTACGTGAAGAGTCCGGGCCTTGCGGACAAGCCCGGTGATGTCAACGGCGACGGCGATCCCGACCTCCTCGCCGTCGACGGCACCGGCAATCTGCGGCTGTACGGCGGCACAGGCGGCGGCAAGGTCGCCACCATGCTCCCCCTGTCCACTGCGGGCGGCTGGAACGACGCTCTGCTGACCCACCGCGGCAACTGGACCAACGGCGACTTCTACGAGGACCTGGTGGCCCGCCGCTCCGACAACAAGCTGTGGGTCTACCCCAACAACGGGCTGGGCGAGTTCACCGAGGACACCAAGCAGCAGGTGCACATCTTCCCCGACCCGGAGACCGAGGTGGCGATCGACCCGGCGACGATCAAGCAGATCGTCTCGGTCGGCGACATCACCCAGGACAGCGAGGAGCCGCACCCGGACTTCGTGGCGGTCATCGGCGACCAGCTGTGGTTCCTGCCGGGCTCCGTATACGGCACGATTGACACCGGCTACCTGATCGGCAAGTCGGGCTGGGGCGTCATGCAGCTCGCCTCGCCGGGTGACGCGGACGGCGACGGCTTCGCCGACCTGATCGCTCGCAGCACCACCACCGGCGACCTGTGGATGTACCACGGCAAGAGCGCGGGCGACGCGGACGGCGACGGTGTCCCGGACGGCGGCACCGATCCCGCGTCACTGGGGGCGGGCGCCAACCGCACGGCCTATGCCACCGGCTGGACCACAACCGCACGCCCGCTGTTCACCGCCTCCGGAGACAGCAACGCCGACGGCATCCCGGATCTGTGGTCGACAACGGCGAACACCACGGCGGGGCTGGAGTTCCTCCCGGGCCGCCGCACCGGCATGGTAGGGCCGCCGACGGTGGTCGGCGGGGGCGGATGGCAGGCGATCAAGCTGATCTCCTGATCCGACCACCCCGTCAGTGAGGCGGCCGGACGCACCCGGCAACCGGCCGCCTCACTGACAAAGCGGAGGAAACAGCAAGCGCGTACCACGACCCGAAGCGTCAAACGGGCATCAACGCCTACCTGCTCTTGATACTCCCTGCAGGCTCGGCCCTGCGCGCCTGCGCGCCTGCGAAACGAGACAGATCGAATCATGCCAGGCTTGGCATTTCAGATCCGGCGTGGCATTGCCCCTTGAGACGCTACGCCGCAGAAGTCAACTTCTGATCCGATCAAGCGCTGGCGCCGCCGATGCCTGTGCCCCCGCCCCCTACCAACACGCCTCGCTGCCCATGGCCAGATGACGGCACTGGGCATCGCGAGCTGCCTGCTGCTGCCGACCCCGCGTACAGGCCAATGCAGCGCACAGGCTGACTGCCGTGCGTTTCAGTGATCAGGACGATCACTTCGTACCCGGCGCCGACGACGAGCTCACCGCTGAGCTTGTTTGACCTGACCTGACCCGGCGCCCGCCCTCGGCATGAACGGCCCCACCCCGCGTGCATCGGTGCGCGGAACGGGGCCATTCGCCCGTCACCTTCACGGTCGGCCGCCCTCGGCCGACCGCCGCTACCGAAGCGGGTCGGCGACGCAGATTCCGGTGGCGGAGCGCCCGGTGACGGTGACCCGTGCGGACTCGCGGCCATCCACCAGCACCACCAGTTCGGCTCGTCCTCCGTCCTCGTCGAGGGTGACGCCGAGCACGGGTATCACGATCGGCCCGCGCATCACGACCTCCTTGCTCCAGGGCAGGTGCGGCTCGTCGACACCGACCTCCTCCTCCCCCTCCTGGCCGGTCGGGGCGTAGTTCAGCTCCGCGACACCCTCGCCCGCCACCCGGTACTCCACCCGCAGGCGGGTCCCTCCCCCGGTCACGGAGAACCGCGACGACCCGCTGACCGCCCCGTCCAGCACGCCCGTGTCGTCCCAGGGGGCGCGGTCCCGCCCTTTCTCGCTCATGATCAGGCTTCCTCCTCCGCGCGGCACGGCGCCTGCGCCCCCGTACGGTATGCAGGGCCGGGGCAGTGCCGAGAGGCGGGCTCCGTCGCGGACGAGGAGCGGGCCCGGCGTGTGCGGCGAGAGGCAGGGGCAGCGCCGGTGGGGATCATGGCCCCGCGCCTGGGACGCGGCACCCCTGCCCGGGCCGCCGACTACTCCAGAATCGCCACGCACTCCATGTGATGCGGGTCGGGAAACAGGTCGAGCACACCCGGCCGCGCCTGAGCGGCCTAGGAAAACTCCAGGTCAGAGCTCCTTTGCCGCCGGTTCAAGAATCGCCACACACTCCACATGCGACGTCATCGGAAAGATGCCGGCTTGAGCGGGTCTCGGAAAAGGCCAGGTCATAGGCCGGCTCGCTGTCCCGCCTGCGGGAGACCAGAGCGTCAAACGAGCGTCATGACGCACAGCACCTCCCTGCTCTCCGGGACGGAACAGGCCCACGACCAACTGCCCCGGCACGCCCGTTGGCTCGGCAGGCACGCCTGCGGGCTTTCGGGCTGACCGGCCGGCGCACCCGATGAAGCCGTGCCTTCTGTACTCCATCGAGAACGCCAGGGCCTCGGTTCTTCCAGGCTGACGGCTGCTTGCAGAGGGACGGCTGGTTCAAGCGAGCCGAAGGCGTTGGTCGGGGGCGTCTCGGCGCAGAGGGTCGGGGGATTCGTTGATGCGCATCAGCCAGTCGTAGGTGCGTACCTGGATGTGGGAGCGCCGGGCATGCAGTTCCCGGATTTCGGCGGCTGCGTCGTCGTAAGTCTCGCGGGCCATGATGATCAAGCCTGGGACTTCGGCCGTGATACCCGGCAGGCCCAGCCCGTCGGCGTCGCGCGCGGAGCGGGCGTAGTGCAGATTGGTGGACAGCCACCTGCGCCAGTCCTCAATCTGGTCGACCGCGTGCCGCAGGGTGGCCGTCGCCCGCCTATTGCCGGGGTTGGTCAGGCGACTGACCGGGCTCTCCAGTTCGACCAGCGTCCACCGAACTCCGAGTGAGGTCTGACCGGCGATCATGAAGTCGGCCATGTAGTGGTTGCCGAGCTGGACCTGGGGCCGGATCCAGGTGTCGTGGGTGCCCACTACGGTACCGGCCAGCAGCGCCGGGTGCTTCTCCAAGAGCCGCTGCATCGCGGCCTCGTCGTCCGCTGTCTCCAATGCGTTGCGCAGTCCCTCGATCGCCGCCGGGGTCGCTGGAAAGTTGATCCGCCAGCGTTCCAGCTGCGCCTCCTGGGCTCGGGTAATCCGAGCCGGGTTGCTCTGAACCGCAGCGGCGTGTTCGCGGGCCAGGTGGAGCTGATCGAGATAGCCGTCCTCACCGGGGCGGGTGATGTGGGTGACCCGGTGCGGGGCAGTGCCGAGCCCGTGGCCGCCCCGGAAGTGCAGTCGGCCATTGGCGCCGATTGATGAGATCTCGCCGTGCATATCCGGCCCCTTGCGCCGGTCGCGAGCGGTGACAACATCATCGACCGCAGGCTCTAGCCGACGCAGGGCGGCGGCGGACTCGCGGTCACGGGCGACGCGCAGCCAGGCGTTAAGCACCTCCCGGCACCCGAGCTGTTCCATGTCGGGAACCGCCAGGTCGGTGCGGTTCCCGAGATCGAGGAGGACCTCGTACTCGTCGTCGCCGAAGTCCCCGGCGAGCGTGAGTCCTAGAGGCGTTCGAAGCAGGACGCGCAGCTCGGCGGCAGCGACCAGCTCAGGTGTGGCCTGTTCTAGGGGCAGGGCCAAGGCGCGTGCGATGGTGATCTGCTCGACCGTCGGCGCCTTGCACTTACGTTCGAGGCTCTCGGCCACGACCTGCCACCGTAGCTCTGGCACTTCCCCTCCTTCTGAAACGACGCGCCCACCGTAGCCGCAAGCGGCGACGTGGTGTGGTGGTTCTTCCGTGAGCTTCTTCAGCGTTGCCGCTCCAGGGTGATGACGGCTTTGGCGATTGAGGTCATGCGGTTCGGAATGCAGCGGGCTCTGCGGAAGATCCGCCAGGACTTCAGGCGGGCGACGCCTCGTTCGACCGGTGCCCGTGCCGCGGCCAGGGCCCGGTTGACGGTCTTCTCGGTGGGGGTGAGTTCCTGCAGGGCCTGCGTTTGATGCCCGTGGTCAGCCAGGGGCAACCGCCCTGGTAGGCAAGATCCGCCAGGATGGGAACGCCCTGGCGCTCGCAGATCCAGATGATCCGGTGGGTGCGGGCGGCGGTCAGGTCGTGGGTGCGGCCCGGCAGGGCGGGCAGGAGCCACAGCAGCCGGCCGCCGGGGTCGGTGACCACCTGCACACGGCCCGGCCGTCGCCGACCCGGTCGCACTCGGCGAGGGTGCCGTCGAGCAGGACGAAGTCGGGTTCGTGCCCGCGCAGCGTCTTCAACGGGCCCGGTGCACGTCGGCGAGCAGGTCGACGACCGCGCTGGTGTAGGCGTGGGCGGTGGACTCGCTGATCCCGAATCCAGCGGCGATCTTCGCGAGAGTGGTGTGTTCGCGCAGGTACACCAGTGCCACCATCACGCGCTGGGACGGGGCGGAGCTTGCAGCGTCGGTCGCCCTCACGGGTGACGATCAGCATGGTGACCCACTCCACGAGTGCATGCGGAAGGTCGAGTGCGGCAGGATGGATGACCAACGAGGCCCCCCAGCAACGTGATTGAGACGTCAGACATCTCGATCAACGCCCGGGAGCCTCGCTCGTTGCGCTTCACGGCCCATCACCCGATCGGTGGCCAACTCAAAGAAGCTCACTGCCTGAACCCGCTCACTGGCAGTCTCGCCCCGTGGGCCGCGGCCATCGTTCGCGACGCGGGCGCCACCTACGTAGAGGTGTCCGCGTCCGGCGACGGCTTGCATATCTGGGGCCGCGCTGACGTCCGACAGGGACGGAAGATCCGGCGCCCCGACGGTACGGCCGTGGAGATCTACGGGACCGGCCGATACATCGCGATGTCGGGGCGCCGACATGGTAACGCCCCGTCAATCCTCGCGGATGTATCCGCAGTCATTCGGGCTCTCGGCCTGTAGCGTCCAACTCTGGTTTGGGACTGCGAAGCTCCTGCTTGAGAACGCGCACCGAGCGCACGGCCTTGGCCGCCTTGCGGCAAATGACCGGCACCTGATCTAGCGCGTGCCCCGCGATCCACGTTGCCCCGCTGAGAACGCCGACGATCGCGGCAGCCCACCCGACGGTTTCCATCCGGTCCCTCAACCCTTCTGTAGGGGTCGGACCGGGCACGGGCGCTCGATCCGACCCATGCAAATACGCATGTCGTCGAACCGAGTTCGCCCCTGACGTGCAACGTCTTCCTTCAATGAAGGCGCGTCGCGGATCGAAACTCGAAGTGGATCTCAATACTCAGTGAGCTAACAGTTCGATGACTGGCCGTCAGAACCCGCACCGATTACCGGGGAACTGCCCCGGACTGAGCACTCTCAGAGTATCACCTAATAGGACTCCGTTAGCCTCGATCTTGCATGAGGGTCCGTCAGCTTGCTGACGGACCCCTTCTGCTCGTTCGGAGCGGAGATTTCTGCCTGTGGGCAGGTTGATGGCCCGGCTGTCGCGTCGGGTGAGCGCCGGGTTCCACGAGATGATGCTGCGCGTAGGGACGGGACACCGCTGGTCAGCCGGGGTTCGGGAGGGCATCGAGCCGGGCCAGGGCGCTGGTGATCACGTGGGTGAAGGGCCAGTGCTGTGCCAGGCGGAGGATACGGTGGCGGCCAGTGGTGACGAGCTGGGCGGCGGAGAACAGTCGCAGTCGTAGGCGGCGGGGTTCCCGCCGGCGGGCGGCGCCGGTCAGCGTGAGCATGGGCATCCAGGCGAGCAGGTCGAGGGCGACAGATCTGGTTCTGCGCGGCGTCATGCAGGGGCACGTTGCGCAGGCCGGTGGCGCGGGCGGCGCGGATGCGGTCCTCGGCGCGGGCCCGCCGACGGTGCCGCAGCTCCAAAGCGGCGATCGGAACATGCTTGGCGTTGGTGGCGAAGCAGGTCAGGCGCATGCCGTCGGCGTCGGTGAAACGCAACTGGGCACGGGGTGCGGCCGTTCCTTACGACACAGGGTAACGAGGCCAGCGCAATCAGCACACGTCAACCCGAGACCTGTCGCCGTATGGCCCGAACCAAAGATCAGCCCTAACGCGCTGCTCGACGAGTTAAGCCCGACAAGTCGATTGACCCGCGCTATCTGACCCAGCACGACCACCTCACGCTCCGTCAGAAACAGCGTCGAACGAGCGTCAAGACATTCACCGAACCCGTCCCTCACGGAGTCGAGGCAGAGCGTTCCTGATCCACGCCCCCGCTGCGAACCCGCAGGTGAGACACGAGGCGGGAACCTGCAGCACGCTCCACGCAGTGGACCTACGGAAACATGTCGGCACGACCCGCCCGCAACCTGGGAAATCAGAAAAGCAGCAGGTCAGACGCCCTTTGCTGCAGGCTCAAGAATCGCCACGCACTCCACATGCGACGTCATCGGAAACAGATCGAACACCCGCAACGTCCGAACCCGGTACCCCCCGTCCCGGAAGTACCCCAGATCCCGCGCCAGCGCAGCCGGATCGCAGGCCACGTACGCGATCCTCCGTGCCCCGAGCGACGCCAGATGCGCCACCGTCTTGCGGCCCGCTCCCGCCCGCGGCGGGTCCAGGACGATCAGGTCGACCTCGGTGATTCCCGTGCGCGGCAGGACCGCCTCGACCTTGCCCTGTTCGATGCGGACGCGGTCGAAGTTCGCGAGGTTGTGCCGGGCGTCCTCGACCGCGCGCTTGCCGGACTCGATGCCGAGGACCGCGCCCTTGTCGCCGAGCCGGTCGGCGAGCGCGCCCGCGAAGAGGCCGACACCGCAGTACAGGTCCAGCGCCATCTCGCCCTTGCGCGGCGTCAGACCCTGCATCACCGCCGTCACCAGCGTGTCCGCCGCCTGCGGGTGGACCTGCCAGAAGCCGCCGCTGCCGACGCGGTGGGTGCGGCCGTCGGCGCGCTCGCGCACGAACGCGCGGCCGTGGACTCGGTGGATTCCGCCGTCGTGCTCCTCGACGCGCATGACGGAGACGGGCCGGTCGAGCTCGACGAGGGGCAGCCGGGCACCGGGCCGTGGCTCCAGGATCACCATGCGGTCCTGCGAACCGGTCGCCGCGATCGCCTCGACGGACTCCATGCCCGCCCAGTCGCGCTTCTCGATGCCCAGCTCGCTGACACCCTCCGCGGCGATCATGCAGTGGTCGATCGGTTCGACCTCGTGCGAGCGGTGGCGGCGCAGCCCGGCGTTGCCGTCGGGGTCGACCGCGTACTGCACGCGGGTGCGCCACTGCGGTACCTGGCCCGCAGGAAGCTTGTCGCCCTCGGCCGGCATCACCGTGCCGTCCCAGCCCGCCTCCTCGGGCGTGAGACCGGCGAGCCGCTGAAGCTGCTCGGTGACGACCTCGCCCTTGAGGCGGCGCTGCGCGCCCGGCTTGGCGTGCTGCCAGTCGCAGCCGCCGCAGCGGCCGGGCCCGGCGTACGGGCAGGGCGCCTCGATGCGGTCCTTGGACGCCGACAGCACCTCGACCGCGTCCGCCCGCAGGAACCGGGCACCCTCCTCGCCGTCGGTCACCCGCGCCACGACCCGTTCGCCGGGCAGCGCGTGCCGGACGAACAGCACCTGGCCCTCGTCGGTACGGGCGATGCAGTGACCGCCGTGGGCGACGGGGCCGACCTCGACCTCGTACTCCTCCCCCACCAGCGACCGCGCCTGCGACCCCGCCTGCGTGTTCTTCGGTTCTGCCTGCATGGCGGGGTGACTCCAGGTGCGTAAGAGGGTGGAACGGGCGGACAACAGCCCACCAGTCTACGTCGGTGTCGACGAGTCCTTCGCCCGCTCCTGCGCCGGCCCGCGCCGCACCGCACCCGGCGCGTTCCAGTCCTGCCGCTTGCGGGCCCGCTTCTTCGCCACCTCGGAGGACTGCAGCTGGTAGGGCACCGAGGTGACCATGATGCCCGGGGTGAACAGGAGCCGGCCCTTCAGCCTGAGCGCACTCTGGTTGTGCAGCAGCTGCTCGTACCAGTGGCCGACCACGTACTCGGGGATGATCACGGCCACCGCGTCACGCGGCGACTCCTTGCGCAGGCTCTTCACGTACTCGATGATCGGCCGCGTGATCTCGCGGTACGGCGAGTCGAGTACCTTCAGCGGTACGTCGATCCCGCGCCGCTCCCATTCCGCGCGCAGCGCCTTGGTCTCCGCCGGGTCGACGTTGACGCTGAGCGCCTCCAGGGTGTCCGAGCGCATCAGCTTGGCGTACGCCAGCGCCCGCAGCGTCGGTCGGTGCACCTTCGAGATGAGCACGACCGAGTGGACCCGCGACGGCCGTACGCTGTCGTCGCTCGGGCCGTCGGGAGCCGCGATCTCCTCGGCCACCCGGTCGTAGTGCCTACGGATGGCCGTCATCGTCGCGTAGAAGATCATCATGCCGAGCAGCGCGACCCACGCGCCGTGCGTGAACTTGGTGACCAGGACGACGACCAGCACCAGGCCGGTGAAGAAGGCGCCGAAGGCGTTGATCGCACGGGAGCGGATCATGCGGCGGCGCTTGGCCTGGTCCCGCTCCGTCGCCAGGTGGCGGTTCCAGTGGCGGACCATGCCGGTCTGGCTGAGCGTGAAGGACACGAACACGCCGACGATGTAGAGCTGGATCAGCCGGGTCGAGTCGGCGCCGTAGACCACGACGAGCAGCATGGCCGCGCCCGCGAGCAGCACGATGCCGTTGGAGAAGGCGAGGCGGTCGCCGCGGGTGTGCAGCTGGCGGGGCAGGTAGCGGTCCTGGGCGAGGATCGAGCCGAGCAGCGGGAAGCCGTTGTAGGCGGTGTTCGCGGCGAGGAACAGCACCAGCGCGGTGGCCCCGGCCAGCACGATGAACAGGAAGCTGCCCTTGCCGAAGACGGCCTCGGCGACCTGGGAGATCACCGGGTTCTGCACGTAGTCGGAGCCGAGCGCGACTCCGTTGTTGATCAGGTCGGTGGCCGGGTTCTCGGCCATGCGGACCTTGGTCACCGCGGCCAGCGCGATGATGCCGCAGAACATGGTGACGGCGAGCAGGCCCATCAACGCCAGCGTGTTCGCCGCGTTCTTCGACTTGGGCTTGCGGAAGGCCGGGACGCCGTTGGAGATCGCCTCCACGCCGGTGAGCGCGGCACAGCCGGAGGAGAAGGCACGCAGCAGCAGGAAGACCAGGGCGAAACCGGCCAGGCCCTGATGCTCGGGCTTGATCTGGTACTCCGCCGTCGGTGCCCGCATGGTGTCGTCGAGCACCAGCCCGCGGAACGCGCCCCACGCGATCATGATGAAGACGCCCGCGACGAAGACGTACGTCGGAATCGCGAACAGCGAGCCCGACTCCCTGACCCCCCTCAGGTTCATCAGCGTGAGCAGCACGATCACGGCGACCGCGCAGAGCACCTTGTGCTCGACGACGAAGGGGACCGCCGAGCCGAGGTTCTCGATACCGGAGGAGATGGAGACGGCGACGGTGAGCACGTAGTCGACGAGCAGGGCGCTGGCGACCGTGAGGCCCGCCTTCGGGCCGAGGTTGGTGTTGGCCACCTCGTAGTCGCCGCCGCCGCTCGGGTAGGCGTGCACGTTCTGCCGGTACGAGGCGACCACCGTGAACATCAGCACGACGACCGCGACAGCGATCCAGGGGCTGAAGTGGTACGCCGACACGCCCGCGATGGAGAGGACCAGCAGCACCTCTCCCGGCGCGTACGCCACGGAGGACAGCGGGTCGGAGGCGAAGACGGGCAGTGCGATGCGCTTCGGCAGGAGCGTTTCGCCGAGCCGATCACTGCGCAGTGCGCGCCCGATCAGGATCCGTTTGGGCACGTCGGTCAGTTTGGACACAACAGAGGATCGTAGGCGTTCGAACGCGGGGCCGCCCACCCGCCACCCCACTTCTGCTCCGCGGGTGCGCAGCGCCGGCTCCCGGACCGCTCGGTGTCTGCTCTCCGAGTGAAATCAGGGGCGGTGCGGCTGCGGATTCCGGGGGCCGTGCGGTTGCCATGCCTATATGACTAAATCCCGACCGTTTCCCAGGCTGTTGCCGACCGCTGGAGGGTCCATGCACACCACCGCAGAGCTGATCGGCGCCGCCGGCACCCTCGTCGGCCTCGGAATCCTGACTCTCATCAGCGTCAGGAGCATCAGCCGTAGGTGAGTCACTCCGGATCCGCGGTCAAGTACCAGCCAGGGATCAGCGGGGTCCGGGGGACACCGGGGCGAACTCCTTGGCGACACCGATGAGGGCGGCTAGTACCGTGGCATCGAGTCTGCCGGACGCCCTCCGGCAGCTAAGCCGACAGCCGTCGCACCCGAGGGAGCCCTTTCATGGCCTCTGTGCCGCCGACCCCTTCCGCCGACAGCCGGACTCGTGTGTCCGCGCTCCGAGACGCGCTCGCCTCCCGGGTGGTGGTGGCCGACGGAGCGATGGGCACCATGCTCCAGGCCCAGGACCCCACGCTGGAGGACTTCGAGAATCTCGAAGGCTGCAACGAGATCCTGAACCTGACCCGCCCGGACATCGTCCGCTCCGTCCACGAGGCGTACTTCGCCGTGGGCGTCGACTGCGTGGAGACGAACACCTTCGGGGCGAACCACGCCGCCCTCGGCGAGTACGACATCGCCGACCGCGTGTACGAACTGTCCGAGGCGGGCGCCCGCATCGCCCGCGAGACCGCCGACGAGTTCACCGCCTCGACGGGGCAGCAGCGCTGGGTCCTCGGCTCCATGGGCCCCGGCACCAAGCTCCCCACGCTGGGCCACGCCCCCTACACCACCCTGCGCGACGCCTACCAGCGGAACGCCGAAGGCATGATCGCGGGCGGTGCCGACGCGCTCCTCGTCGAGACCACGCAGGACCTGCTCCAGACCAAGGCCGCCGTCGTGGGCGCCCGCCGCGCCCTCGACGCGCTCGGCGAGGACCGCCCGCTGATCGTCTCGGTGACCGTCGAGACGACCGGCACGATGCTGCTGGGTTCGGAGATCGGCGCGGCGCTGACCGCGCTGGAGCCGCTGGGCATCGACATGATCGGCCTCAACTGCGCCACGGGCCCGGCCGAGATGAGCGAGCACCTGCGCTACCTTGCCCGTCACTCCCGCGTCCCCCTGTCCTGCATGCCCAACGCCGGTCTCCCGGTGCTCGGCAAGGACGGCGCCCACTACCCGCTGACCGCCCCGGAACTGGCGGACGCGCAGGAGACGTTCGTGCGTGACTACGGCCTCAGTCTGATCGGTGGTTGTTGCGGGACGACGCCGGAGCATTTGCGGCAGGTGGTGGAGCGGGTGCGGGGGGTGGCTCCGGGGGTGCGGGAGCCGCGTCCGGAG
>NZ_JBVIPA010000001.1:643503-765830 GCF_055578365.1 Streptomyces sp. NPDC033131 | reverse complement strand
CATCGAGCATCAGCCCCCGCAGATAGCACTGACCCTTGGCCCGCTGATCCTTGCGCGGCACCGAGGCGAACACATCCTCCACGAATAGCCCCAACGCAGCCCGTAATCGGTTCACTTCATGCTTGTCCACACTCCCAACATGCTCTTGATCAGTGAGAACGCAAAGACCTAACGAAGCACTACTAGGCGAGTGGCAGACGGAGCTCGAACAGGGCTCCGCCTGTCGGCGCTTCACGGACCGTGAGCGTGCCGCCGTGCCGTGCGGCCACGTCACGGGCGATGGCGAGCCCGAGCCCGGCGCCGCCGTCGTCGCGGCTGCGGGCGACGTCGAGCCGTACGAACCGCTCGAAGATCCGCTCCCGGTCGCCGTCGGGCACCCCGTCCCCGTCGTCGGCGACCCCGGCCACGGCCCACTCCCCGTCCCGCCGCACGGTCACCGTGACCGCCGACCGGGTGTGCCGCCGCGCGTTGTCCAGCAGGTTGGTGAGTACCCGCTGCAACTGCCCCCGGGACCCGGCCACCTCCACCGCCCCGGCCGCCTCCACGCTCACGCCTTCCCGCCCCGCGGCCTCCTCCCGCGCCAGCGCGGCAAGGTCCAGCCGCCGCCCGTCGACCGGACGCTCCCCCGCGTCCAGCCGGGCGAGCAGCAGCAGGTCGGTGGCGAGGTGCTGCAGTCGTACGGTGTCCTCGACCGCCCCCTCCAGGTCCAGCAGCTCGGGGTGCGCGGCGGCCACTTCGAGCTGCGTACGCAGGCTGGCGATCGGGCTGCGCAGCTCGTGCGAGGCGTCGGCGACGAACCGGCGCTGCCGTTCCACGGAGGTCTCCAGGGCGGCCAGCGTCTCGTTCGTCGTGCGGGCGAGGCGGGCCACCTCGTCGTGCGTGTCCGGCACCGGGACCCTGCGGCCCAGGTCCTCCGAGGCGGTGATCGCGGCCATCTCGCCACGGATGCCCTCCACCGGGCGCAGCGCGCGCCGGGTGACCAGCCAGGTCACGCCCGCGACGACGGCGAGCAGCAGCGGGAAGCCGATCAGCATGACGGTCAGCGCGGTGTTCACGGCGCTCTGTTCGGCGGACAGGGGGGCACCGGCGTGGACGGTGAGCAGGCCCGCCTCGTCGGTCTCCACCTGGACGGTGGCGAAGCGGTAGCCCGCACTGTGGTGGTCGATCGTCGCGGAGCCGGTGGTGAAGGTGGTCTTCTCGCCGATCTCGCCGGGGTCGGAGGAAGCGGCGTCGTCGGCGTCGTCGTCCTCGTCACCGTCCTCGTCGCCGCTGCCGGCCGTGGACTTGGGAGTGGGACTGGGACCGGGAGTGGGTGTCTGCGGCCGCACCGCGTCGGTGCCCGTACCGCTGATCCGCTCCAGGTTCTCCGTCGCGGCGACGAGCGTGCCCTTCTCGTCGACGACCTGGACGGGCTGGTCGTCGTCGTCCAGGGACAGCTGCTCGTACGTCTTCCCGGCGGCGAGGTCGGTGGCCACCGTCCGCGCGTAACGCTCCGCCGCCGTACCGGCCTGCCCGATCAGGTTGGAGCGCAGGGACAGCAGGACGGCGGTCCCGGCCGCGACCAGCGCCACCGCGACGACGAGGGTGGCGGCGAGGGTCGCCCGGGACCGCACGGAACCGAACAGACGTCTCATCGTTGCTCCGTCTCCAGCCGGTAGCCGACGCCGCGGACCGTGCGGATGAGACCGGAGCGCAGTTTGCGGCGCAGGGTGCTGACGTACACCTCGACGATGTTCGGATCGCCCTCGTACGCGAAGTCCCAGACGTGTTCCAGGATCTCGGACTTGGACACCACCTCCCCGGCCCGCACCACGAACTGCTCCAGGACGGCGAACTCCTTGGCGGTGAGCGCGATCTCGTCGTCGGCCAGGAAGACGCGGCGGGCGGCGGTGTCGACCTTCAGGTCGCCGTGGACGTGCACGGGCGAGGCGCCGGGGCCCTGGGCGCGGCGCCGCAGCAGGGCGTTGATCCGGGCGACGAGGACGACGTACGAGAAGGGCTTGGTCAGGTAGTCGTCGGCGCCCGTGTCGAGGCCCTCCGCCTCGTCGTACTCACCGTCCTTGGCGGTGAGCATCAGGATCGGCACGTCGTGGCCCGCGGCGCGCAGGGCGGCGCAGACGCGGTAGCCGTTGAGGCCGGGCAGCATGATGTCCAGGATCACGAGGTCGTACGTCCCCTCCGTGGCCCGGTGCAGACCTTCCCGGCCGTCGTGGACCACGTCCACGGCGTACCCCTCGGCCGTCAGGCCCTTGGCGAGCGACAGGGCCAGCCGCTTCTCGTCCTCCACGATCAACAGGCGCATGCGTAAAGGTTCGCAAAGGGAACCTGAAGATCTCTTCAGGGGGCTTCAGGTTCCTCTCAGCGTCGGTCGTCCAGGGTGGTTGACGTCGAAAGCGAAACGAAGCGATCGAATCAGTATGACTCTGGAGGAACCCGCATGAAGCGCAACATCGTGATCGCCGCTGTTACGGCCGCCGCTCTGATCGGTGGCGGTACGGCCACCGCACTCGCGGGGACCGGGGACGGCGAGGGAACGGCGCGGCAGGCGGACGCTCAGCTGAAGCAGGCCGGTGTCCAGGACGACGACGCGGCGCGGGTGTCCGGTGACGTGACGGCGGCCGAGGCCATCGCCGCCGCGCTGCGGCACGACGCGGGGACCGCCGTCTCCGTGGAACTGGACGACCAGGACGACGCCGGGCCGGTCGTGTGGCAGGTCGACGTGCTCGGCACCGGCAGCACCTGGCACAGCGTGAACGTCGACCCGGGCACCGGCAAGGTCCTCGGCTCCCACACCGAGCGGGAGGACGACACCGCCCAGGTGCGGGCCGCGCTGAAGGGCGCGAAGGTGACGGCCTCGCAGGCCGCCGAGGCCGCGGCCGGCAAGGGCACCGTGACGTCGGTGGACCTGGACGAGGACGGCACTTCGAAGGCCTGGGAGGTCGAGACGCACAAGTCCGGCAAGGCCGAGCAGGACTGGAACGTCGACCTGAAGACCGGCAAGGTCACGGCGGACCGCTCGGACGCCTCCGACAGCGACAACGACGGCGACGACAACGACAGCGCCGACGACGACGCCTGACGTGACGCGGGGGCGCCGCGCCCGCTGACCCCGCAACCCGCCAGAGGGCTCCGCCCCTGGACCCCCGGAACACAGGCCGGCGGTCCGGGGCGGAGCCCTTTGCCGACGCCCTAACGGCGCCGGTGGGGCCAGGCCCTGTCCGGCGGATCTGCCGCAGACGCGGGGCCTGGCACGCCGATCGGCGGCGTTGTCGTCGGTTGCCGACTCCCGGGGGACCCCCATCGCGTCGACGCCCTCCTCCGCCTTGCAGCTCGACGCACCAGGCCCCGCTCACCCGCGTCGATGAGGCGCCGCGGACTTCCTGCGGCCTGATCCGCCGGACAGGCCCTGGATGCCCGCGATCACCGCCGCCCCCACCGACACCCCACCCGCCACCAGGAAGCACACCCCCAGCGGAAGTCGCTCCACCAGGAGCCCCATCGTCGCCGCCCCGGCCGAACTCCCCGCGTTGACGGACGTGTTGACCCACGCCCCCGCCTGCGTACGGAACCCGGCCGGGGCGGCGTCATCGGCGATCAGGTACGCCGTCGTCAGGGCCGGCGCGACGAACAGCCCCGCGCAGGCAGCCGCCACGGTGAGGCTGACCACTCCGGGGGCCAGACCGGCGACGCCGAGCGTCACGCCCAGGCCCGCCGCCAGGAACGACAGCCGGACCCGGGCCGGCGTACGCCAGTCCACCGCCCCGTTCAGCAGACCCCCCACCGCGCTGCCCGCCGACAACGCCGCGAGTACCCAGGCGACGGTGTCGTCCCCGAGCCGGCGCTGCCCGGCGAAGGCCACCACCAACAGGTCGACCGCGCTGAGGGACAGACCGACTCCCCCCGCGACGACGATCGGTGGCAGCAGTTCCCGCCCCGGCCTGAGCGACGCCCGTCGGCCCTTGCGCACCCCTCCGCTCCCCCGCATCGCGCCGACCGCCGGTGACATGACGAAGGCCGGCGTCCCCACCCCCATCAGCAGGGCGCCCAGCACCACACCCACAGCGGGTGCCGTGAAGCCGACCAGCACGCCCACCAACAGCGGGCCGGTGACGAAGAGAAGCTCCTCCGTCACCCCGTCCAGGCTGTACGCGCGTTGCAGCAGGCGCCCGTCCTCGGCGAGTTCGCGCCACACCGTGCGCATGGTGGGGCCGAGCGGCGGCGCGCAGGCGCCCGTGACGGCGGCGATCACGCCGAGCAGCAGTCCGGACGCGCCCGGACGCCAGGCGGCCACCGCCAGGGTGCAGAGCAGCCCCGCGTACAGCAGGGCCATCGGCAGCAGGACCCGGCGCGGGCCGTACCGGTCGACGAGGGCCGCCCGGTACGGCGACAGGAAGACGACGGTGGCGCCGAACACGGCCATGACGACACCGGCGACGGCGTACGACCCGGTCGCCCGGGTCACGCAGAGCATCACGGCGATCGGGACCACGCCGTACGACAGCCGGGCGGTGAGGGCGGCGGCGAAGGTGCGGCGGGCATGGGGAATGCGGAGTACCGCGGCATACGAAGGCCGCGGGGGCACAGCGGACACGACAAGGTTCCTCTACTGGAGGCAGGCAAGGGACGCCGAAGTGCCGCGACGGCCACGGCGTGCTGCCGGGTGCGGTCGCGGGCTCGGGCGGGCCCTATGCCAGGAGGAGGAACATGTGGATCAACGTATCAGCGGGTTCATGGCGTACACCATGGGCGGTCAGCCCTCCGTGAGCCCCGCCACCAGTTCGTCCGCCGCCCGGTACGGGTCCAGCTCCCCGGCGACGATCTTCTCCGCCAGTGTGCTCAGCCGGCGGTCGCCGTGCAGGTCGCCGATGCGTTCGCGCAGGGCGGTGACGGCGATCGTCTCGACCTCGCGGGCGGCGCGGGTGCGGCGGCGTTCGGCCAGGACGCCCCGCTCCTCCATCCACGCGCGGTGTTTCTCCAGTGCCTCGACGACCTCGTCGATGCCCTCGGAGCGGGCGGCGACCGTCTTGACGATGGGCGGACGCCAGTCGCCGGGGCCGCGGGACTCGCCGAGGCCCAGCATGTGGTTCAGCTCGCGGGCCGTGGCGTCCGCGCCGTCGCGGTCGGCCTTGTTGACGACGTACACGTCGCCGATCTCCAGGATTCCGGCCTTCGCCGCCTGGATGCCGTCACCCATGCCCGGCGCCAGCAGGACCACCGATGTGTCCGCCTGGGAGGCGATCTCGACCTCCGACTGGCCGACCCCGACCGTCTCGACGAGGATCACCTCGCAGCCGGCCGCGTCCAGGACGCGGATCGCCTGGGGGGCGGACCAGGCGAGGCCGCCGAGGTGGCCCCGGGTGGCCATCGAGCGGATGTAGACGCCCGGGTCCGAGGAGTGCTCCGACATCCGGACCCGGTCGCCGAGCAGCGCGCCGCCGGAGAACGGCGAGGACGGGTCGACGGCCAGGACGCCGACCCGCTTGCCCTGTTTGCGGTACGCGGTCACCAGCGCGGACGTGGACGTCGACTTGCCGACGCCCGGCGAACCGGTCAGACCGACCACGTACGCCCCGCCGGTCAGCGGGGCCAGTGCCGCCATGACCTCCCTGAGTTGCGGGGACGCCCCCTCCACGAGGGAAATCAGCCGGGCCACGGCCCGCGGCCGGCCTTCCCTGGCCTGGGCGACCAGCGAGGAGACGTCCTGCATCACAGCTCCGTTCAGCGAGATCAGAGGAAGACGTACAGCGGACTCAGGCCTTCGGTACCCGCACGATCAGCGCGTCACCCTGCCCGCCGCCGCCGCACAGTGCGGCCGCGCCCACGCCGCCGCCGCGCCGCTTCAGCTCCAGCGCCAGGTGCAGGACGAGGCGGGCGCCGGACATGCCGATCGGGTGGCCGAGGGCGATGGCACCGCCGTTGACATTCACCCGTTCCGTGGACACCCCGAGGTCCTTCATTGACTGGACCGCGACCGCCGCGAAGGCCTCGTTGATCTCGATGAGGTCGAGGTCGGAGACCTCCAGGCCCTCCTTCTTGAGGGCGTGCAGGATCGCGTTGGACGGCTGCGACTGCAAAGAGTTGTCGGGACCGGCCACGTTGCCGTGGGCGCCGATCTCGGCGATCCACTCCAGGCCGAGCTCCTGCGCCTTGGCCTTGCTCATCACCACGACCGCCGCGGCGCCGTCGGAGATCTGCGAGGCCGAGCCGGCGGTGATCGTGCCGTCCTTCGTGAACGCCGGGCGCAGCTTGCCCAGGGACTCCGCCGTGGTCTCCCCGCGGATGCCCTCGTCCTTGGCGAAGACGACCGGCTCGCCCTTGCGCTGCGGGATCTCCACCGGGGTGATCTCGGCCTCGAACAGGCCGTTCTTCTGGGCTGCGGCGGCGCGCTGGTGGGACAGGGCGGAGAACTCGTCCTGCTCGGGGCGCTGGATGCCGAGGCGGGTGTTGTGCTTCTCCGTCGACTCGCCCATGGCGATGTTCTCGAAGGCGTCGGTGAGACCGTCGTAGGCCATGGCGTCGAGCATCTCGATGGCCCCGTACTTGAAGCCCTCGCGGGACTTCGGCAGCAGGTGGGGGGCGTTGGTCATGGACTCCTGGCCGCCGGCGACGATCACGTCGAACTCACCCGCACGGATCAGCTGGTCGGCGAGCGCGATGGCGTCGAGGCCGGACAGACACACCTTGTTGACGGTGAGCGCCGGGACGTTCATCGGGATGCCGGCCTTGACCGCGGCCTGGCGTGCCGGGATCTGCCCGGCCCCGGCCTGGAGCACCTGGCCCATGATCACGTACTGCACCTGGTCGCCGCCGATACCCGCACGGTCGAGGGCGGCCTTGATCGCGAAGCCGCCGAGGTCGGCTCCCGAGAGGGACTTCAGCGAGCCCAGCAACCGACCCATGGGCGTCCGGGCGCCCGCGACGATCACCGAGGTCGTGCTGTTCGATCCAGTCATGAGCTGCGATCCCCTTATCCGGCCTGCACTGGCCGAGGAGTGAACGAGGGTTTACTTCGAATGTACTGAGCGGTAGTCCATGCCGTCATCGGGCTGTCGGTGTGATCGCGCGCACGTTGCGTAACCACCTCCGGAGCGCTGCACTGAATCCATGCTGACGCGAATCGACCACATCGGGATCGCCTGTTTCGACCTCGACAAGACCGTCGAGTTCTACCGGGCCACCTACGGCTTCGAGGTGTTCCACTCCGAGGTCAACGAGGAGCAGGGCGTGCGCGAGGCCATGCTCAAGATCAACGATACGTCCGACGGCGGGGCTTCGTACCTGCAGCTCCTGGAGCCGACCCGGGAGGACTCCGCCGTGGGCAAGTGGCTCGCGAAGAACGGCGAGGGCGTGCACCACATCGCCTTCGGTACGGCGGATGTCGACGCGGACGCCGCGGACATCCGCGGAAAGGGCGTACGCGTTCTGTACGAAGAGCCGCGAATCGGTTCCATGGGGTCACGGATCACCTTCCTGCACCCCAAGGATTGCCACGGCGTACTGACGGAACTGGTCACTTCGGCGCCCGTTGAGTCACCTGCGCACTGACCCTCGTACATATGGGCCGGTAGGGTTGGGGGCGGTCGTCGCTCACAACAGGGCGACCAGGGTCCTGCCGTCACGGCGGGACCTGGCCGGGGTCCGGGTTTCGGGGGACGAGCGTCGGGGCAGCAGCCCGTGCTCCGCCGTTGATCTGACACCATTCCCCGGGAGCCCCGTTCCGCGAACGGACGGAGCTCGTACGGAGAGACTTGCGACCAGGGGACGGATGGGACCGCGCAGTGCGGGGCTACGAGAGCCAGGAGCGGGAACCGGCGGCTGACGTCGACCACCTCACTCGTTTCGAAGCCGAGATGAAGCGGCTGAAGACCGAGCGGGAAAAGGCGATCCAGCATGCCGAGGACCTCGGCTACCAGGTCGAGGTGCTGCGCGCCAAGTTGCACGAGGCGCGGCGCACCATCATGTCCCGGCCCGCCTTCGACGGCGGCGACCTCGGCTACCAGGCCGAGCAGCTGCTGCGCAACGCGCAGGTCCAGGCCGACCAGCTGCGCCAGGAGGCCGAGCGCGAGCTGAGCCAGGCCCGGGCGCAGACCCAGCGCATCCTCCAGGAGCACGCCGAGCAGGCGGCCCGGCTCCAGGCGGAGCTGCACCAGGAGGCGGTCACCCGCCGCCAGCAGCTCGACCAGGAGCTCGCCGAGCGCCGGCAGACCGTCGAGTCGCACGTCAACGAGAACGTGGCGTGGGCGGAGCAGCTGCGCGCCCGCAGCGAGCAGCAGGCCCGCCGGCTCCTGGACGAGTCACGTGCCGAGGCCGAGCAGGCCATGGCGGCGGCCCGTGCCGAGGCCGAGCGGGTGACCTCCGAGGCCCGGCAGCGGCTGACCAGCGAGGCCGAGTCGGCGCGTGCGGAGGCCGAGCAGTTGCTGCGCCGCGCCCGCGCGGACGCCGAGCGGCTGCTGAACGCCGCCTCGACGCAGGCCCAGGAGGCCACCGACCACGCCGAGCAGCTGCGTACCTCCACCACCTCGGAGTCGGAGGCGGCCCGCCGTGAGGCGCAGGAGCTGAGCCGGACCGCCGAGCAGCGCATCCAGGAGGCCGACACCGCCCTGCGTGAGGCGCGCTCCGAGGCGGAGAAGGTGGTCGCCGAGGCGAAGGCCGCCGCGGAGAAGGCGCTGTCGAGCGCCGAGTCGGCCAACGAGCAGCGCACCCGTACGGCGAAGGAGCAGGTCGCCCGGCTGGTCACCGAGGCCACCAAGGAGGCCGAGGCCACCCGGTCGGACGCCGAGCAGATCGTCGCGGACGCCCGGGCGGCGGCGGAGAAGCTGCTCGACGAGGCCGCCGAGAAGGCCCGCACGCTCACGGCCGAGGAGAGCGCGACCCAGCTGTCCAAGGCGGCCAAGACGGCCGAGGACGTCCTCAACAAGGCGCAGGAGGACGCGCGCAACACCACCAAGGCCGCCGCCGAGGAGGCCGAGCGGATCCGCACCGAGGCGGAGACCGAGGCGGACCGGCTGCGGGCCGAGGCGCATGACATCGCCGAGCAGCTCAAGGGCACGGCGAAGGACGACACCAAGGAGTACCGCGCCAAGACGGTCGAGCTGCAGGAGGAGGCCCGCCGGCTGCGCGGCGAGGCCGAGCAGCTGCGCGCCGAGGCGGTCGCCGAGGGCGAGAAGATCCGCTCCGAGGCGCGCAGGGAGGCCGTCCAGCAGATCGAGGAGGCGGCCAGGACCGCCGAGGAGCTGCTGGCGAAGTCCAGGCAGGACGCGGACGAGCTGCGCCAGAAGGCCACCACGGACAGCGAGAAGGTCCGCACCGAGGCCATCGAGCGGGCGACGACCCTGCGCCGGCAGGCCGAGGAGACCCTGGAGCGCACCCGCAAGGAGGCCGAGCGGCACCGCGCCGAGGCCGTCGAGCAGTCCGAGGGCATCAAGGCCGACGCCGAGCGGGCCGCGCTCGAGCTGCACGAGGAGACCGAGCGGGCCATGGAGGCCCGCCGCGCCGAGGCCGCCGAGGAACTGACCCGGCTGCACACCGAGGCCGAGGAGCGCCTGGCCGCCGCGGAGCAGGCACTGGCCGACGCCCGTGAGGAGGCCGCGCGGATCCGTCGCGAGGCCTCCGAGGAGGGCGAGCGGCTGCGCGGCGAGGCCGCCGAGCGGATCCGCACCCTCCAGCAGCAGGCCGAGACGGAGGCCGAGCGGCTGCGCACCGAGGCCGCGTCCGACGCCTCCGCCTCCCGCGCGGAGGGCGAGGCCGTCGCCGTGCGCCTGCGGTCGGAAGCGGCGGCGGAGGCCGAGCGGCTGAAGTCGGACGCGCAGGACACCGCCGACCGGGTCCGGGCGGAGGCGCAGGCCGCCGCCGAGCGGCTGTCGGCGGAGGCGTCGGAGACGCTGGCCGCCGCGCAGGAGGAGGCCAACCGGCGTCGCCGCGAGGCCGAGGAACTGCTCGGCGCGGCCCGCCAGGAGGCGGGCCAGGAGCGTGAGCGGGCCCGCGAGCAGAGCGAGGAACTGCTGGCCTCGGCGCGCAAGCGCGTCGAGGAGGCGCAGACCGAGGCCGTACGACTGGTCGAGGAGGCAGACCGGCGGGCCACCGAGATGGTGTCGGCCGCCGAGCAGCACGCCCAGCAGGTACGGGACTCGGTCGCGGGGCTGTACGAGCAGGCCCAGGAGGAGATCACCGGGCTGCGTTCGGCCGCCGAGCACGCGGCGGACCGTACCCGCCGGGAGGCCCAGGAGGAGTCGGACCGGGTCCGCGCCGACGCCTACGCCGAGCGGGAGCGGGCCGCCGAGGACGCGAGCCGGGTCCGGCGTACGGCGGCCGAGGAGACGGACGCGGCCAAGGCGCTCGCCGAGCGCACGGTCTCGGACGCGATCGCGGAGGCGGAGCAGCTGCGCTCGGACGCGTCCGAGCACGCGCAGCGGGCCCGTACGCAGGCGTCGGAGACCATCGCCGAGGCCGACCAGGCGGCGGCGCGTACCCGGGCGGACGCCCGCGAGGACGCCAACCGCATCCGGTCGGACGCGGCGACGCAGGCCGACACCCTCATCACCGAGGCACGCAACGAGGCCGAGCGCCTCACCACCGAGACGATCACGGACACCGACCGGCTGCGCCAGGAGACGGTCGCCGAGGCGGAGCGACTGCGGTCGGAGACGGTCGCGGAGGCCGAGCGGGTCCGGTCCGAGGCGCTCGCCCAGGCCGAGCAGTTGCTCGGCGAGGCCGCCGGCGAGGCGGAGCGGCTGCGTGCCGAGGCCGCCGAGACGGTCGGGTCGGCCCAGCGGCACGCCGAGCAGGTCCGCAGCGAGTCCGCGCGGGTCAAGGCGGAGGCGCTGGCGGAGGCCGAGCGGGTCACCACGGCCGCGCGCGAGGAGTCCGAGCGCACCCTGGACGAGGCTCGCCGTGCCGCCAACAAGCGGCGTTCCGAGGCGGCCGAGCAGGTCGACAAGCTCATCTCGGAGACCGCCGCCGAGGCCGACAAGCTGCTCATCGAAGCGCAGCAGCAGGCTCAGAAGACCACCGCGGAAGCGGAGGCGCAGGCCGACAGCATGGTCGGCGCGGCCCGCACCGAGGCGGACCGGCTGGTGTCCGAGGCGACGGTCGAGGGCAACTCGCGGGTGGAGAAGGCGCGCACGGACGCGGACGAACTGCTCGTCGGCGCCCGTCGGGACGCCACCGCCATAAGGGAGCGGGCCGAGGAGCTGCGCGACCGCATCACGAACGAGATCGAGAACCTGCACGAGCGGGCCCGCCGCGAGGCCTCCGAGACGATGAAGTCGACCGGCGACCGCTGCGACGCGCTCATCAAGGCCTCCGAGGAGCAGCTGGTCAAGGCCCAGGCGAAGGCCAAGGAGCTGGTGTCGGAGGCCAACTCCGAGGCCGGCAAGGTGCGGATCGCCGCCGTCAAGAAGGCCGAGGCGCTGCTGAAGGAGGCCGAGCAGAAGAAGGCGGCGCTCGTGAAGGAGGCCGAGGACCTCAAGGCCGAGGCGATCCGCGAGGCGAGGCGCACGGTCGAGGAGGGCAAGCGCGAGCTGGAGATCCTGGTGCGCCGGCGCGAGGACATCAACGCCGAGATCTCGCGTGTCCAGGACGTCCTGGAGGCGTTGGAGTCGTTCGAGGCACCTGTGGGGGGCAAGGACGGCGTCAAGGCGGGCGCCACGGTCGGCGCCCCTCGTTCAGGTGGCAAGTCGTCGGACGGTTAGAACAAAGTGCGAATTCCGGTGTCTTCTGGGGCCTTTGACCAAGTTTTTGGCAAGTCGTCCGCGGGTTAGCCACCCAAAAGGGGTGTCATTCTCCAGATCAAACACGCATCCGCTCGATGACACACCGCTTCGGCCCCTAGGATTCCCCCTATCACCTCACCGGTCTCATTCGACAGGAACCCCATGAGCGACACTTCCCCCTACGGCTTCGAGCTTGTGCGGCGTGGATACGACCGCGCTCAGGTGGACGAACGCATCTCGAAGCTCGTCTCCGACCGTGACAGCGCTCTGGCCCGTATCACTGCTCTGGAAAAGCGCATCGAGGAGCTGCACCTCGAAACGCAGAACGCCCAGGCTCAGGTCAGCGACGCCGAGCCGTCGTACGCCGGTCTCGGCGCACGTGTCGAGAAGATCCTCCGCCTCGCCGAGGAAGAGGCCAAGGATCTGCGCGAGGAGGCCCGGCGCGCGGCCGAACAGCACCGCGAGCTCGCCGAGTCGGCGGCCCAGCAGGTGCGCAACGACGCAGAATCGTTCTCTGCGGAGCGCAAGGCCAAGGCCGAGGACGAGGGCGTCCGGATCGTCGAGAAGGCCAAGAGTGAAGCCTCGCAGCTGCGCTCCGAGGCCCAGAAGGACGCGCAGTCGAAGCGCGAGGAGGCCGACGCCCTCTTCGAGGAGACCCGCGCCAAGGCCGCGCAGGCCGCCGCCGACTTCGAGACGAACCTCGCCAAGCGCCGCGAGCAGTCGGAGCGCGACCTGGCCTCGCGTCAGCAGAAGGCGGAGAAGCGTCTCGCGGAGATCGAGCACCGCGCGGAGCAGCTTCGCCTGGAGGCGGAGAAGCTGCGCACGGACGCCGAGCGCCGTGCCCGTCAGACCGTCGAGACGGCGCAGCGCCAGGCCGAGGACATCGTGGCCGACGCCAACGCCAAGGCCGACCGGATCCGTTCGGAGTCCGAGCGCGAGCTGGCCGCCCTCACCAACCGCCGCGACTCCATCAACGCCCAGCTGACGAACGTGCGCGAGATGCTCGCCACGCTCACGGGCGCCGCGGTGGCCGCCGCCAGTACGCCGGCCGACGACGAGCCGATCTCCCGGGGTGTCCCGGCTCAGCAGTCCCGGTAAGCGTGTGACGTAGTACGACTGGGCCCGCATCCCGTGCGAGGGGTGCGGGCCTTCGTCATGGGCTTCGCGAAACGGCCGCTGCCACGGTTGTCGCCGCCCGGCCGGTATCCGTCCGCCCGCACGATTGGCATCGGCCGGGGCCCGCCCCTAGCGTGGACCGCATGATCGAGCTCGAGGGGCTGACCAAGCGGTACGGCGAGAAGGTGGCGGTCAACAACCTGACCTTCACCGTCAGACCGGGCATCGTGACGGGCTTCCTCGGGCCCAACGGCGCCGGCAAGTCGACGACCATGCGGATGATGCTGGGGCTCGACCGGCCGACCGCCGGGGACGTCCGTATCGACGGCAAGCACTACGAGCAGCTCAAGGACCCGTTCCGGTACATCGGCGCCCTGCTGGACGCCAAGGCCATGCACGGCGGACGCAGCGCCTTCAACCACCTGCTGTGCCTCGCGCAGAGCAACGGCATCCCCAAAAGCCGGGTGCACGAGGTGCTGGACACGGTCGGCCTCACCTCGGTCGCGAAGAAGAAGGCCAAGGGCTTCTCGCTCGGCATGGGGCAGCGGCTCGGCATCGCGGGCGCGCTGCTCGGCGACCCGCGGATCCTGATGTTCGACGAGCCCGTCAACGGCCTCGACCCCGAGGGCATCCACTGGATCCGCAACCTGATGAAGTCGCTGGCCGCGCAGGGCCGTACGGTCTTCGTCTCCTCCCACCTCATGAGCGAGATGGCGCTGACCGCCGACCACCTCGTCGTCATCGGGCAGGGCCGGCTGCTCGCGGACACCTCCATGGCGGACTTCATCGCGCGGAACTCGCGGTCGTACGTCCGCATCCGCTCCCCGCACCGCGAGCGGCTGCTCGACGTGCTGCACGGCGCCGGGATCACCGCCGTACCGGCGGGCGACGGCGCGCTGGAAGTCGACGGCTGGAAACCCGAGTCCATCGGGGAGCTCGCGGCGCAGCACCAGATCGTGCTGCACGAGCTGAGCCCCCAGCAGGCCTCCCTGGAGGAGGCGTTCATGCAGCTGACCGCGGAGTCGGTCGAGTACCACGCGCATGCCGGCACGCCCCTGGAGCCACAACCGCAGTGGGGCGACGGCTGGAAGGGGAACTGACCATGGCGGCGATCCAGGTCGTCCGGTCCGAGTGGACCAAGATCCGGTCGGTGGCGTCCACGGTGTGGACGCTCTCCCTGGCCGCGGTCGTCACCATCGCGCTCGGCATGCTGATCTCGGCGTTGTCGAAGAACGAGTTCGACACCATGAGCCGGGGGGACCGGCTGTCCTTCGACCCGACGTTCATCAGCTTCGCGGGCATGAGCCTCGGACAGCTGGCGATGATCGTGTTCGGTGTGCTCGTCGTGTCGAACGAGTACAGCACCGGCATGATCCGCACCTCGCTGGCCGCCGTGCCGCAGCGCGGCACCTTCCTGTTCAGCAAGATCGCGGTCGCGACCGGGCTCTCGCTCGTCGTCGGCATGGCCACCAGCTTCGTCGCCTTCTTCCTGGGGCAGGCGATGCTGGGCACCCACAGGGCGGAGATCGGCGACTCCGGCGTGCTGCGCGCGGTCATCGGCGGCGGCCTCTACATGACCCTGATCGCGATGTTCTCGATGGGCGTGGCCGCGATGCTGCGCTCGCCGATGTTGTCGCTGGGCATCCTGATGCCGTTCTTCTTCCTGGTCTCCAACATCCTGGGCAACGTCGACGCGACCAAGAAGATCGGCCGCTACCTGCCCGACCAGGCCGGCAGCAAGATCATGCAGGTGGTCACCCCGATCGACGACGACACACCGTACGGCCCCTGGGGCGGCCTCGGGATCATGGCGCTGTGGGTGCTCGCCGCGCTGCTCGGCGGTTACGTCCTGCTCAAGAAGAGGGACGCCTGAAGCCGGAGAGGGCGGTCCGAAGCTTTGGGCTTTGCTTTCATTTGAGCGGAACCGTCAGCGCCCCGATAAGCTCCTAACCCTTACGGGGGGCGTGTGCCCCGCTGTCCTGAACCTTGCGATGGGTGCGGAAGCATGATCGAGGCAGTCGGCCTGACCAAGCGCTACGGCGACAAGACCGCTGTGTACAACCTTTCCTTCCAGGTACGGCCGGGGGCCGTCACCGGCTTCCTCGGGCCCAACGGCTCGGGCAAGTCGACGACGATGCGCATGATCCTCGGCCTGGACAACCCCACCTCGGGGCAGGTCACGATCGGCGGCTATCCCTACCGCAAGCTGCCCAACGCGGCCCGCCAGGTCGGCGCGCTGCTCGACGCCAAGGCGGTGCACGGCGGCCGGGCCGCCCGCAACCACCTGCTGTGCCTGGCCCAGCTGTCCGGCATCCCGGCCCGCCGGGTCGACGAGGTGCTCGGCGTGGTCGGCCTCCAGGACGTGGCGAAAAAGCGCTCCAAGGGCTTCTCCCTCGGCATGGGCCAGCGGCTCGGCATCGCCGCCGCGCTGCTCGGCGACCCCCAGGTGCTGCTGTTCGACGAGCCGATCAACGGCCTCGACCCCGAGGGCATCCTCTGGGTGCGCAACCTGATGAAGGCGCTCGCGGCGGAGGGCCGTACGGTCTTCGTCTCGTCCCACCTGATGAGCGAGATGGCGGTGACCGCCGACCACCTGATCGTCATCGGACGCGGGCAGCTGCTCGCCGACATGAACATCAAGGACTTCATCTCGGCCAACTCGGCCGACTTCGCGCGCGTCCGTACGCCCGAGGCCGACCCGCAACTGCGCGAGAAGCTGTCGTCCGCGCTCACCGAGGCGGGCGGGCACGTGATGCCGGAGCAGGACGGCGCGCTGCGCGTGACGGGGCTGCCGCTGCCGCGCATCAGCGACATCGCGCACGACACCGACGTACGCCTGTGGGAGCTGTCGCCGCACCAGGCCTCGCTGGAGGAGGCGTACATGCGGATGACGCAGGGCGCCGTCGACTACCGCTCGACCATCGACCAGAAGGCCGGGCTCCAGCAGCAGCTGCCGCCGGGCGCGCAGCCGCCGATGCCGATGCCGATGCCGGGACAGGGCCAGCCGGGCTGGTACGCACCGCCGCCGCCCCAGCAGGGCGGCCAGCCGTTCTCGATGCCGCAGGGTCAGCCGCCCGCGGGCCCGTACGGCGCTCCTGGCGCGGTCCCGGGCCCCGGCGCCGGTGCGCCCAACCCGTACGCCCCGCAGGCGCCGTACGCCGCGCAGCCCCCGGCCGCCGCTCCGCCCGCCGCGCCCGCGGCGCCCGCCCCGGCCCCGGGAGCTCCCGCCCCCGCCTCCTCCGCCCCTGCCGCCGACCTGAACAAGCCCGAGGACGCCCGATGAGCACCCCGCAGCCCCAGATGCCGCAGGCCGCACCCACGTGGCAGGCGGCGCCCGGACCGTCGCAGTCCACGTACACCTCGCCGATCCCCGTCGTGCGCACGCACCTCGGGCACGCGATCGCCTCCGAGTGGACGAAGATCAGGTCGGTGCGCTCCACGATGTGGACGCTCGGCGTGTTCGTGCTGCTCGTCATCGGCATCGGCCTCGCGGCCGGCGCGCTGGTCGCCGCCAACTCGGGCGAGGAGAGCCTGGCGGGCGAGAACCCCCTGTCGTTCGGCTTCTTCGGACTGCTCCTCGGCAGCATGTGCGTCATCACGCTCGGCGTGATGACCACCGCCTCGGAGTACGGCACCGGCATGATCCGGACCACGATGGTGGCCTGCCCCTCCCGCGGCCGGGTCCTCGCGGCGAAGGCGATCGTGTTCTTCTCCGTCGCGTTCGTGGTGACGCTGGTGTCGGCCCTGCTGGTCGCCCTGGCGGACGTCGCCATGCTGGAGGGCGCCAGGGAGCCGTCCGGTCAGGAGTGGCTGAAGGGCACGGTCGGCATCTCGCTGTACATCGCGCTGCTCGGCCTGCTCTCGCTGGTGGTCGGCTCGATCATCCGGCACTCGGCGGGCGCGATCACCATCATGATCGGCCTGGTGCTGGCCCCGCTGGTCATCGCGCTGTTCATGTTCTCGGCGTCCCTGGAGGACCTGCGCCAGGCCCTGTTCGAGTACTCCATCCCGAACCAGCTCAGCGTCTTCTACTCCAACTCCCTCACCGAGACGGGCCCATCGGGCTGGGACCCGCTGTGGATCGCCATCGGCGTCACGGCCGCCGCGTTCGCCGGTGCCTTCGCTCTGCTGGAGCGGCGGGACGTGTAGGCCACGTCGGAGACGGGGCTCTCAGAACCTCGGCGCGTTACGGGACCGCTGCACCCGCGTGGTGCGGCGGTCCTTCGCGTTCCAGCACGCCTTGTGCCAGTGGCGGCGCTCGTCGACGCCCGAGTGCTCGGGCCAGGCGACGACGTGCGGGACCCCGTCCGGGATCAGCTGCTCGCAGCCCGGGCAGCGGTACGCCTTGCCCTGTGCGCTCGCCCCGGCCACATGACGCACGCTCCACTGCTCGCCCCGCCAGTCCTCGGCGGACTGGAAGCCGCCGTAGCGGCCGGAGCGGTCGTCCTCGGCGCTCCGGCCGGACGAGCCTGACGAACCGACTCCCTTGGGTCGGTTGCGACGCGGGGACACAGGACACCTCACGGGGCTATACAGGAAGCGGGCTGCGTCCAGCCTACGCGGC
This sequence comes from Streptomyces sp. NPDC033131, assembly GCF_055578365.1. Classification (NCBI taxonomy): domain Bacteria; kingdom Bacillati; phylum Actinomycetota; class Actinomycetes; order Kitasatosporales; family Streptomycetaceae; genus Streptomyces; species Streptomyces sp. NPDC033131. The sequence continues at coordinate 748,439 of NZ_JBVIPA010000001.1, read as the reverse complement.
ACGGACGGGGGTATGCGTACGGCACCAACCCCCACAAGTCCCCCTCGGTGGCGGACCATTCTGCAGACAATCCGCAAATCTCTTCGCCAGGCCGTGTCCTCGGCACGTGTCAGACGGTTATGCCGAGTGGGGGAGCTCCGCGTCGGGGCCAAGGAAGCAGGAAGAGCGATGCACGTAGGAAGTTTCGTGTTGGCTGCCCAGTTCCCGGGGCAGGGCCAGGGGGAGGCGCTGCACCGCGCGGTCCGCTCCGCCGAGGTGGCCGAGGAGGCCGGGCTGGACGCGGTCTGGCTGGCCGAGCACCACTTCGTGCCGTACGGCACGTGTCCGTCGGCCGTCACGCTGGCGGCGTTACTGCTCGGCCGCACCCACCGCATCCGGGTCGGCACCGCCGTCAGCGTGCTGTCCACCACGCACCCCGTGGCGCTCGGCGAGCAGGCCGCGCTGCTGCACATGACGAGCGGCGGGCGTTTCTCGCTCGGCGTGGGGCGCGGCGGACCCTGGGTCGACCTGGAGGTGTTCGGCTCGGGCCTCAAGGCGTACGAGTCGCAGTTCCCCGAATCACTCGATCTGCTGGTGCGCTGGCTGCGCGAGCCCTCGGTCGCCGCCTCGGGCGAGCGGTTCACCTTCCGTGAGGTCCCCGTCGTCCCCAGGCCCTCCGAGGCGCTGACGGAGACCGCGGGCCCAGAGGTCGTCGTCGCGTGCACCTCCCCGGCGAGCGTGCGGCTGGCCGCCGAGCGCGGGCTGGCGATGCTGCTCGGGATGCACGTCGGGGACGAGGAGAAGGCCGAGATGGTCGCGCTGTGGCGCAGCCACGCGCGCGCCTCCGGGCATCCCCCGGAGCAGGTCCTCGGGGCGGCGCACGTGTCGGCCGGCGTCTGCCAGATCGCGGACCGGCGCCAGGACGCCGTCGAGACGCTGACGAAGGCGATGCCGGGCTGGCTCAGGCAGGGGCTCGGCGCCCATGTCACGGTGGACGGCCGCGAGCGTTCGATGCGCGACCCGCTGGCCTACACCGAACTGCTCTGCGGACTGCACCCGGTGGGCACTCCGCGGCTGTGCGCCGACCGCCTCGCGGCGACCAGCGAGCGGACCGGCGTGTCCCGGTTCGCCCTGCTCACCGAGGGCTCGGGAGACCTGGCGGCCACCGAGGAGAACATCCGGCGGCTGGGCGCCGAGGTCATCCCGCACCTCGGCTGAACGGCCCTGTCGGGCAGGGAGCTTGCCGCCCCGGTACTGAAGCACCTCCCGCGTACGGAGCGGCAAGCCAGCAGCTCACTGCGTCAGCAGTCCCGAAGCTCCGGGGACTGGTTCAGCAGCTGGTTGCGCGCCGAGGTGAAACGGGCCAGCGTCTCGTCGACGGAGGAGTCCAACGGGAACACCGCCACCCGGTGGCAGTTCTGGAACGCCAGCCGCACGCCGAAGTGCCGTTGCAGCGCGCCGCGTATCGCGTCACTCGCAAGCGCACGCAGCAGCTGACCGCGTGCCTGCTCGTCCGGCGGAGGCGTCTGGTTGTCGGCGAACTGACCGCCGTCGACCTTCAGCTGGGCCACCAGGGAGCTGATCATCTCCCACGCGTAGGGCAGGGAGGTCCGGACGCAGTCGACGAAGGCAGCTTCGTCGACCTCGCCTCGCTCGGCCTGATCGAGTAGGGCCGGTGAGACGTCGAGCGACATGGGTTCTCCTCTCGCACCCCCGATCAACAGGGGTTGCCGGACAGATAAAGGGAGTTCGCGATACCGAACACGCTGTGTACACGACTCGCGACCTCCCGTTTACTACCGTAGGCAACGGACGGTGACGGCACCAGGAGAATGGGTACATGCACAGACCTCATTAGGCACACAATCGGCCACAACCGAACAGGTATGTTCTGGGCCGAATCGCGTGACCTATGGCCCGTCGAGTAGCGTTGCCGACCATGCGTCTCGTCATCGCCCGGTGCTCCGTCGACTACGCCGGCCGGCTCACCGCCCACCTCCCCTCCGCCCCCCGTCTCATCCTGGTGAAGGCGGACGGCAGCGTCTCGATTCACGCGGACGACCGGGCCTACAAGCCCCTGAACTGGATGTCGCCGCCCTGCACGCTGAAGGAGGGTTCCGGCGAGGAGGCAGGCGTCTGGACCGTCATCAACAAGGCGGGCGAGAAGCTCATCATCACGATGGAGGAGGTTCTCCACGACTCCTCGCACGAACTGGGCGTGGATCCCGGCCTGATCAAGGACGGCGTGGAAGCACACCTCCAGGAGCTCCTCGCCGACCGCATCGAAACCCTCGGCGAGGGCTACACGCTCATCCGCCGCGAGTACATGACGGCCATCGGCCCGGTCGACATCCTGTGCCGGGACGCGGACGGCCAGACGGTCGCGGTGGAGATCAAGCGGCGCGGCGAGATCGACGGGGTCGAGCAACTCACCCGCTACCTGGAGCTGTTGAACCGCGATCCCCATCTCGCCCCGGTCCGCGGCCTCTTCGCCGCCCAGGAGATCAAGCCGCAGGCCCGCGTCCTCGCCACGGACCGCGGCATCGGCTGCACGGTCCTCGACTACAACGCCCTGCGGGGCATCGAGGACGACAAGCTGCGGCTGTTCTGACGCTCACTCCTCCACGACGTGAAGGGCCCGGTCCGTTTCCCCGGACCGGGCCCTTCCGTGCTGTGCCCGCGCCTGTACGGGCGTCAGATCACCGACCCCGCGCTGCTCGGCGAGCCCGCCTCGCTGGTCTGCGGGGCACTGGCGGAGCTGCTGGTCTCCACCGGTGAGGAGGCCGGGCCGCTGGCCGAGTCGGAGGTCGACGGAGTGGTCGTGGGCGTCGGCGTGGGCGTCGTGGTCTCGGTGGGCGTCGGTGTCGGCGTCGGAGTCGGGGACGTCGAAGTCGTCGGCGGCTTCGAAGGCGAGGTCGGCGGCTTGGACGGGGACGGCGGCGGAGTCGTCGGCCTGGACGGCGTCGACGATCCGCTGCTCGGCCCCTGCGTCCCGCTCGGCTCGTCGGACGGCTCGGCCGCTTCCGTGGGCGTCGGGTCGTCGGAGGTGCCGTACGTGCCGTCCGGGCCCGGATCGGTCGCGCGGCTGGTGGCCTCACCGGTGTCGCCGGAACCGTCGTCGTTCTTCGGCACGTCCGCGCCCAGGCTGCCGTCGTTCAGGCCCTGGCTGGCCGACGGGTTGACGCCGACCTGGTCGGACGGGTTGGTGGGATCGTTCTCCGAGGTCGCCCCGAGGGTCACCACCGTGCCGAGCACGGCCACCAGCAGCGCGCCCGCGCCGGCCGCCACCAGGTTGCGCTTGGCGAGCCTCTTGAGGCCGCCCCGGGCCTTGTGCGACACCCCTGACGGAAGCGGTGCGGGCGACGACGCCTGATAGGTGACCAGCGTGGAGCTGTCGGCCGGCCGCTGCAGCTGCGGGAACGCCGTCGGGACCCCGCCAGGGGGCGACTGCGACTCCTCGTACCGGGCCTCCGGCACCTCCTCCCCCGCCATCGCGGCGAGGCCGGGCACGGTGCCCGAGCGGTCGGCGACCAGGGCGAGGGCCCGGCGCCCGGCGACGGTGCCGCGCTTGTCGGCGAGGGCGCCGCGCAGGCCGATCGAGGCCTCCAGTTCGGCACGGGCCCGGTCGAACTGTCCGCCGCAGAGCGCGAGGATGCCCAACTCGTGGTGGAAGTAAGCCTGTTCCGACACGTCACCGGCGAGCCGGGCGGCCTCGGAGCCGGAACGCAGCGCCCGCTCCCAGGCGCCCCAGTGGCCGCCGGCGGCGAACGCCGGTGCCGCCGTGCGGGCCAGCTGCACGGTGGCGTTCTCCTCGTCCTCGGGGGGCGGTGTCGTGCCCGGTACGAGGAGAGCGAGGGCGGCGAGCAGGGCGTCCGCCTCGGCGCACACCCGCTCCGGGGTGACCGAGGGGTGCCCTGCCCACCAGGCGTAGTGCTGGGCGGCGGTGCGGGCGCCGGCCTCGATGTCGTCGTCGTAGCCGGCGGCCTCCAGCTGCGTCTGCACGCCGGCGGCCAGGCGGTAGCGGGATCCGACCGGGGAGACCAGGCCGCAGGAGGCCAGCTCGCCGAGGGCGGCGTCCGCGTGGGTGTCGCCGACGAGGGCGGGCAGGTGCGCCTGGTGGGGCACCTCGCCGCCGAGCGCTACGGCGAACCGCAGGGTGGCGCGCGCCGAGTCGCTGAGCCGGGTGGCGAGCAGCGGGGCGGGCGCGGCGGCCTCGCCGAGCGCGGGCAGCGGGACGTTCTCGCCCTCGTCCGGGGCGGAGGACGGGTCCGTGGACGTGTCGAAGGGCGCGTCGAACGGTGCGTCGAAGGGCGCGCCGACCGGTGTGGTGTCCGCGAACACGCCGAACTCGTCGACGGCCCCGGCTCCGGCCCGCAGCCGGTCGCGGTACCGCAGCAGCGCCCCGGCCTGGACGAACCGCAACGGCAGGCCTTCGGACTCGAACCAGAGGTCGCCGGCCCAGTTGGCCTCTTCCTCCGTGAGGACGCGGCCGACGGCGCGTTCCAGGAGTTCCACGCCGTCGGCGCGCTCCAGTCCGCCGAGGAAGACCTCTTCGAGGGCGGAGTCGGCGGACGGGGCGGGCACGTCGGGCGTGGCCGCGACCAGGAAGGCGCACTCGGGCGTGGCGTCCAGCAGCTCGTCCAGTGCGGCGCCGCCGAACTCGATGTCGTCGAGGACGACGACCGCGCCGATCTCACGGACGGAGGAGAGCAGTTCGTCCCGGTCCGGGCGGTGCAGGGGCGCGTCGTAGACGGCGTAGAACAGGTCGTGGAACAGGTCGCTCGGCGTGCGGTGGTGGCCGCTGAGGCGGATGACGCCGTCGGGGGCGAGGTCCGCGCAGTCCTCGGCGACGATGTCGAGGAGGCTGGTGCGTCCGGAGCCGGCCGGGCCGGTGAGGCGTACGGAGCGGCCGCGGGCGAGCAGCCGTACCAGCCGCTCGCGCTCCTCCTGGCGGGCCAGGAGCGGCAGCTCCGGCCGTGTGGGGCCGGGCGGGACGGGTGGCCTGGCCGCGCGGGCGGCCTCCGCGCGTTCGGCCGTGCCGAGCTTCTCGGGAGGGCCGGGGCGCTCGCCCGGCGGGCAGGCCTCTATCTCGCTGCCGTCGACGGGATTGACGGTGAGCAGGTAGTCGCCCACGACGAGCTGCACCGTGCGGGCGAGTGCGGGCGCGTGCTGCCCGAAGTCCGATGTGAGGGAGTCCCTGGGCGGCCTCCGGCTCGACGCATGGGCGTCACCGTCGTGGCCGTACTCCTCGGGCTCCCGGTTGTTCGGGTCCATAAGGTCAAGCCCCCCAAAAGCGTTGTGTGCCGGCTCCGGCCCCTCCCGGCCTGTTGCACACCGCGCTGTCGCCTCTGGTCCGGGCCCGCTCGAGGGTAGTCGGCAGCGGGCGACCGAACCCTAAACCTTTGCACAGTATCTACGACAGCCCGGGGTCCCGCGCCGTCCGAGACGTCACAGTCTCATGAGGATTGCGCACGACGTGTGTTTCGCAACCGGAAACACCCGGCTGCCCCGCCCCACCTGTACCGCAGGTCACACCCGGGGCAGTGACTCGACCCCGATACCGCCCTCGATCGCGAGGATCCGGTGCAGTCGCGTGGCGACCAGCAGGCGCTGCATCTGCGGCGGTACGCCACGCAGCACGAGCCGTCGGCCGCAGCGGCCGGCGCGCCGGTGTGCCCCCATGATCACTCCGAGGCCGGTGGCGTCCCAGGAGTCCAGCTCGGACAGGTCGAGCACGAGGTCGCCGATTCCGTCGTCGACGGCCGTGTGCAGGACCGTACGGGCGTCCGCCGCGCTGCGGACGTCGAGGCGGCCCCCGACGACCAGCTCGACGTGGTCGCCCCTGATGTACATATGCGCTCCCCGTGCGTCGTCTCGTGCTCCGCGGAAGTGAAAGGCCGGTGATGCAACCTCTGACTGCGTGGGACGGTCAGAGGTTGCCGTCCGTAAGCGAACCGATACCGAATTCACCCGGGGGAGTGATGCTCCCGGGGCCTGTGCGGTTTCGGTGCTTGATCAGTGCTTGTAGAAGCCCTGCCCGCTCTTGCGCCCGATGTCACCGGCGTCAACCATCCGGCGCATCAGCTCCGGTGGGGCGAACTTCTCGTCCTGGGACTCGGTGTAGATGTTGCCGGTGGCGTGCAGCAGGATGTCGACGCCGGTGAGGTCCGCCGTGGCGAGCGGCCCCATCGCGTGGCCGAAGCCCAGCTTGCAGGCGAGGTCGATGTCCTCGGCGGTGGCCACGCCCGACTCGTACAGCTTCGCCGCCTCGACGACGAGCGCCGAGATGAGTCGGGTCGTCACGAAGCCGGCCACGTCACGGTTGACGACGATGCAGGTCTTGCCGACGGATTCGGCGAACTCCCGTGCGGTGGCGAGGGTTTCGTCGCTCGTCTTGTAGCCGCGCACCAGCTCGCACAACTGCATCATGGGGACCGGCGAGAAGAAGTGCGTGCCGACCACGCGCTCCGGGCGCTCCGTCACGGCCGCGATCTTGGTGATCGGGATGGCGGAGGTGTTGGACGCGAGCACGGCGTCGTCCCGCACGATCTTGTCGAGGGCCCGGAAGATCTCGTGCTTGACTTCGAGCTTCTCGAAGACGGCCTCGACGACGATGTCGGCGTCGGCCACGGCGTCCAGGTCGGTGGTCGCGGTGATCCGGGCGAGGGCGGCGTCGGCGTCGTGCGCCTCGAGCCTGCCCTTGCTCACGAACTTGTCGTACGAGGCCTTGATGCCGTCGGTGCCACGCCGGAGTGCCGCGTCGGTGACGTCACGCAGGACGACGTCCCAGCCCGCCTGCGCGGAGACCTGGGCGATACCGGAACCCATCAGGCCGGCGCCGATGACGGCAAGCTTCCGTGCCACTGTGCGACTCCCCTTTGAATGACTGCACACGAGCGCTTACAGGCTGTTGTCGATTGCCTCTCCGGCGGACCCTAGCGAAGGTGAGGGGCTGTGTGACCGGTAAGTAATGCGCGTCACGTCTCATCTGACGGACATCACACCGGCACGGCTCAGCGCTCGCCTCGTACGGCGTAGTTGAGCACCTTCTCGCCCAACAGCTCCCCGATGCCGTCGAGAAGCACGAGCGTATCTCGTGACACTTCGTCCGGATTGCGCCCGGCGACCGTCTCACGGCCGACGGCCACGAAGACGGTGTGGTGGATCCATGCGATCTGACCGGCGATCAGCCGGAGCGGGGGGCGGCCGGGAGCGCAGGGGCGGTGCGTCCTGGATGACGGGCAGGAAACGGCCGTACCCCTCCATCACGCCCGCCCCAGGGGGAAACCGCCTCGGCTTCACCGAGCGGCTCGCGCAGAACGGCCCGCGCGAAAGGCCCCTCCCCCGCCTCGCGCCCCCGCCGGCGGTGAGGCTCCGCACCCCGGCGCGGTCCGGCCCCGCGAGCAACGCGAGCTTCCGCCGTCCGGTGGACGCGGTGCGGGAGGCGTACGTCGGCTCGTGCACGACGAGCCCGGCTGTACGGCGTCCTGGCGGCAGTCGGCCCCGCCGCACCGTCCGTGACAGTGGGCACACGGACCTTCCGGATGTCCGGCACCTAACTACTCTGACCTCATGGTCAATCTGACGCGCATCTACACCAGGACCGGCGACCAGGGCACCACCGCCCTCGGCGACATGAGCCGGGTCGCCAAGACCGACGCCCGGATCACCGCGTACGCCGACGCCAACGAGGCCAACGCGGTGATCGGCACGGCGATCGCGCTGGGCGGGCTGGACGAGGAGATCGTCAAGGTCCTCACCCGGGTGCAGAACGACCTGTTCGACGTGGGCGCGGACCTGTCGACGCCGGTGGTGGAGAAGCCGGAGTTCCCGCCCCTGCGGGTCGAGCAGTTCTACGTCGACAAGCTGGAGGCGGACTGCGACCGCTTCAACGAGCGGCTGGAGAAGCTGCGGTCCTTCATCCTGCCGGGCGGAACCCCGGGCGCGGCCCTCCTCCACCAGGCCTGCACGGTCGTACGCCGGGCCGAGCGGTCCACGTGGGCGGCGATGGAGGTGCACGGCGAGGTGATGAACCCCCTCACCGCGACCTACCTCAACCGCCTGTCGGACCTGCTGTTCATCCTGGCGCGGACCGCGAACAAGGACGTCGGCGACGTCCTGTGGGTGCCGGGCGGGGAACGCTGACGTCAGCGTCCGCCGGCCGGCGGACGCCGCGTCTGGGCCAGGCCCACCAGGACGAGCACCGCCCCGACGCACATCATCACCACGCCGACCTTCGTCAAGGTCACGGCCGGGGTCTCGACATCCCCGGTGAACAGCCACAGCACCAGTCCGACCCCGAAGGTGCCGGCGCCCTCCAGCAGGTTCTTCCTCGCCTTGCTCATCGCCTTGCTCATCGGCGGGCACTCTCCTTCGGGTGGCTGGTCCGGGGTTCCGGCTCGGTTCCGGCCGGTGCCTTCTTCGGCCAGATCAGATAAGCCAGCGCGACCAGGCCGTGGATGCCGACCGCCCTGAGCGCGACCTGCTGGAAGGCGCGCAGGGACGAGATGTCACCCGAGTCGCCGACGTACCAGACCGCCCCCTGGAGCAGGGCGCACGCCACGGCCGCCGCCAGGAGCGTACGCAGCCACAGGCGGCCCTCGTGCCGGGCCCGCGCCATGCCGTACCGCGGCGGGCCCACGGGCTTCGGGGCGCCGCCCAGGCGGTGGGCGGCGTGGCCGTCGAGCCAGCGGATCGTGTAGTGGCCGTAGGCGACGGTGTAGCCGATGTAGAGCGCCGCCAGGCCGTGCTCCCAGCCCGGTTCGGCGCCGTTTTGCAGGTCGATCGCCGTGACGACGAACAGGACCAGCTCCAGCACGGGCTCGCAGAGCAGCAGCACCACACTCGTCCGGCGCCGCTTCAGCAGATAGCGGGCGGCCAGGCCCAGCGCCAGCAGCACCCAGAATCCGACCTCGCAGGCGATGATCAACGCGACGATCACGGTTGGCTCCCTTCGGTCACCTTTCCAGGCTCCCGGCGGAATCCGGGCGCGGCGTCGTCGGCGGTGACGAGGTCGCGGTACATCGAAGGATGCAGCGCGGGACGGTCCCTGGGAAGCACGCGTGCGGTGCGCGGCCCGTGTTGGATGGAGCCATGGCCCCGCGACTGCCCCGGCCGCACCGCTTCGACGTGTGCGTCGCCGTCACCGGACTGCTCTGCGGTGTGCTGGTGTGGGCGCTCGGTCTGTACTCCAACCCAGGACGCGCCCTGCCCGGCGCGTGGGTGCTGGCACCGCTCGCCGTGATGGCCGCGCTGGAGCTGCTTCGCCGGACCAGGCCGCAGCTGGCCGTGTCCCTCGGGACCGTCATGCTGGTCGCCGACCAGTTCACCCGCGGCAACATCGTCACGGTGACCATGTACACGGACCTGATGTACGCGGCCGCTCTCTACGGCAGCCCGTCCGCCGCCCGCCGCCTGCCCATCACCACGGGACTGGTCACGGTGGGCGTGACGATCGGGTTCGTGGCCTGGTGGCGGGTTCCGGAGGCGCTGCTCATCGGGTTCGTGACCGGCGTGGTGTCCTTCGCCCCGGCCGCCACCGGCGCCCTGGTCCGCTCGCACCGCGACGCCGCCGACACGGCCCGGCTGCGTGCCGACCAGACGGCGCTGCTCGCCGAGATGGACCGCTCCCAGGCGGTCGTCGCCGAGCGCTCCCGGATGGCCCGCGAACTGCACGACCTGGTCGCGGGCCATCTCTCCGCGATCGCCATCCACTCCACGGCCGCGCTCTCCCTGAACGACCCGGTGACCTCCCGGGAGGCGCTCGGCGTCATCCGCGAGAACAGCGTCGTGGGGCTGGCCGAGATGCGGCGGCTCATCGGCATCCTGCGCGACAGCAGCGGCGACCTCGAACCGGCCGCGGCCCCCACCCTCGACGGCCTCGGCTCCCTGGTCGAGAGCGCCCGCACCAACGGCCTCGACATCAGCCTCGACGCCGGGTACGGCTCGCTGCCGGCGCCGGTCGAACTCGCCGCGTACCGCATCGTCCAGGAGTCCCTGACCAACGCCCTCAAACACGCCTGCCCCGGCCGCGTCACCGTGACGCTCGCCCAGCGGGACGGCTCGCTGACCGTCGCGGTCACCAGCCCGTACGGCGACCGGGACGGACCGCGCGCGCCGGGCTCGGGCGCCGGACTGGTCGGCATGCGGGAGCGGACGGCGCTGCTGGGCGGCACGTTCGAGGCCGGGCCCGAGGGCACGTCCTGGACCGTACTCGCCACGCTTCCCCTCACCGCAGGAGACTCCGCATGAGCCGGTCCGTCCGGGTCCTCGTCGCCGAGGACCAGTCCGCCGTCCGCGCCGGACTCGTCCTCATTCTGCGCAGCGCCCCCGACATCGAGGTGGTCGGCGAGGCCGCGGACGGCGAGCAGGCGGTCGCGCTGGCCCGCGAGCTGCGGCCCGACCTGGTGCTGATGGACATTCAGATGCCGCGTCTTGACGGGGTGTCGGCGACCCGGCAGGTCGTCGCGGAGGGCCTTGCCGACGTGCTGGTGCTGACCACCTTCGACCTCGACGAGTACGTGTTCGGCGCGCTGCGGGCGGGGGCCGCCGGGTTCCTGCTGAAGAACACGGAGGCGAAGGACCTCATCGAAGCCGTCCGCACGGTAGCCCGGGGCGAGGGCATCGTCGCACCGGCCGTCACCCGGCGCCTGATCGCCGAGTTCGCGGCGAAGCCGGTACGGGCGCCCGGAGCCGACCCGGCGATCCTCGACTCCCTCACCCGCCGGGAGCGCGAGGTGCTGTCCTGCCTCGGCGAGGGGATGTCCAACGCCGGCATCGCGGACCGCCTCGACATGGCCGAGGCCACGGTGAAGACGCACGTCAGCCGACTGCTGGGGAAGCTGGAGCTGCGCAGCCGGGTCCAAGCGGCGGTACTGGCACAGGAGTTGGGGATCTGACCGACCAGCACCTTATTGGTCCAGACCTCTTGACCGATGGTCCAGACCTTTCTATTCTCGCGGCACCGTGGGCGTGAAGGCTCAGTCGCGCCCCCAACCCCCCGCCAAAGGCGCGCGACGGTGTCGAGAGTGCGAGCGCGCGGAGGCCCGAAGGGCTGAGCACGGTCGTGCTCTCGACACCGGCTGTAGCGCGCCGGGAGGCGCAAAATCAAAAGAGGAGGCGCAGCATGCGCTTCAGACACAGAGCCGCGGCAGCGATCGCGACACTGATGCTCCCCTTCGCCGGCCTGGTCGGCCTCGCGAGCCCCGCCCAGGCCGCGGCGTCCGCCACCGCCACCTACACCAAGGCCTCCGACTGGGGCACCGGATTCGAGGGCAAGTGGACGGTGAAGAACACCGGCACCACCTCCCTCAGTTCCTGGACCGTCGAGTGGGACTTCCCCTCCGGAACGTCCGTCACCTCCGCCTGGGACGCCGACGTCACCTCGTCCGGCACCCACTGGACCGCCAGGAACAAGTCCTGGAACGGCACCCTGGCCCCCGGCGCCTCCGTCTCCTTCGGCTTCAACGGCACCGGCACCGGCTCCCCCGCGGGCTGCAAGCTCAACGGCGGCAGCTGTGACGGCACCACCGTCCCCGGCGACGCTCCGCCCTCCGCCCCCGGCACCCCCACCGCCTCCGGCATCACCAACACCTCCGTGAAACTGACCTGGAGCGCGGCCACCGACGACAAGGGCGTCAAGAACTACGACGTCCTGCGCGACGGTGCGAAGATCGCCACCGTGACGACGACCTCGTACACGAACACCGGCCTCACCGCCGGCACCGCCTACTCGTACTCCGTCCAGGCCCGCGACACCGCCGACCAGACCGGCCCGGTCAGCGGCGCGGTCGCCGTGCGCACCACCGGCGGCACCACCGACCCGCCGCCCGGCTCCAAGGTCAAGCTCGGCTACTTCACCGAGTGGGGCGTCTACGGCCGCAACTACCACGTCAAGAACCTGGTGACCTCGGGCTCGGCCGCGAAGATCACCCACATCAACTACGCCTTCGGCAACGTCAAGGACGGCAAGTGCGTCGTCGACGACACCTACGCCGCCTACGACAAGGCCTACACCGCCGACCAGTCCGTCAGCGGCACCGCCGACACCTGGGACCAGCCGCTGCGCGGCAACTTCAACCAGCTCCGCCAGCTCAAGGCCAAGTACCCGCACATCAAGGTGCTGTACTCCTTCGGCGGCTGGACCTACTCCGGCGGCTTCGCCCAGGCCGCGGCCAACCCGGCCGCCTTCGCCGCCTCCTGCAAGGCCGTCGTCGAGGACCCGCGCTGGGCCGACGTGTTCGACGGCATCGACATCGACTGGGAGTACCCGAACGCCTGCGGCCTGACCTGCGACACGTCAGGGCCCGCGGCCTTCAGGAACCTGATGCAGGGCCTGCGCTCGTCGTTCGGCTCGAACTACCTCGTCACCGCCGCCATCACCGCCGACGGTTCCTCCGGCGGCAAGATCGACGCGGCCGACTACGGCGGCGCCGCCCAGTACCTCGACTGGTACAACGTGATGACGTACGACTACTTCGGCGCGTTCGACAAGGACGGCCCGACCGCCCCGCACTCGCCGCTCACCTCGTACCCCGGCATCCCGGCCGCGGGCTTCAACTCCGCCGACGCGATCGCCAAGCTGAAGGCGAAGGGCGTCCCGTCCGCCAAGCTCCTGCTCGGCATCGGCTTCTACGGCCGCGGCTGGAGCGGCGTCACCCAGTCCGCCCCCGGCGGCACGGCGACCGGCGCGGCACCCGGCACCTACGAGGCGGGCATCGAGGACTACAAGGTGCTCAAGACCTCCTGCTCCGTCACCGGCACCGTCGCGGGCACGGCGTACGCGCACTGCGGCACCAACTGGTGGTCCTACGACACGCCCTCGACGATCGCCGGGAAGATGACCTGGGCCAAGAACCAGGGCCTGGGCGGCGCGTTCTTCTGGGAGTTCAGCGGTGACACCGCCAATGGCGAGCTGGTGAGCGCCATCAACAGCGGGCTGTCGTAGAAAAAATCGCCAGGCGACGTTGACGCTCCCCCAGACTTCGTCCGGGGGACCCCCACCCAGCGAGTGAATGCGGCTACGCCACATTCACTCGCTGTCCGGGCGGGGCTGCCTCCAGCCACGCGAGGAAACCGGTCAGCGCGTCCTCGCTCATGGCGAGCTCGAGTCGCGTGCCCCGGTGCAGACAGGTCAGGATGATCGCGTCGGAGAGCAGCGCCAGCTCCTCCTCGCCCTCGGGAAGGCGGCGGCCGGCCACCTCGATCAGGGAGCGTTCCAGGACGCGGCGCGGGCGGTAGGCGTAGGAGAAGACGCGGTACCACTCGACGCGGTCGCCGTTGTAGCGGGCGACGCCGTAGCTCCAGCCCTTGCCGCTGGTGTCCGGCTTCTCGGAGACGTCCCAGCGCAGGGAACAGTCGAAGGTGCCGCCGGAGCGCTGGATGAGCCTGCGACGCAGGCCGAAGACGAACAGCCCCAGTGCCACCAGGACCACGACGATTCCGCACACAGTCAGAGCGAGGACCATCGACACCGACCTCCTCGTCTCCTAGGTACCCGAAATAGGTAACGGAACGGAAAAATCACCCGTATCTGCCTCAGCCGCGGTCGGCTCCGGATTGCTCCGGTGCCGGCCGCGGCTGAGTGACGTCATCGCATCCGCGCTGGGATCAGCGCGCCGCCGCCGCGCGCAGTCGAACGTCCGCGCGACGCTCGGCGTGGGCGTCGCCCTCCGCCTTCGCGCGCTCGAGCTCGCGCTCCGCGCTCTGGACGTCGATCTCGTCCGACAGCTCGGCGATCTCGGCCAGCAGCGACAGCTTGTTGTCGGCGAACGAGATGAAACCGCCGTGCACCGCGGCGACGACCGTTCCACCGTCACTCGTACGGATGGTCACCGGGCCCGACTCCAGCACACCGAGCAGCGGCTGGTGACCGGGCATGACGCCGATGTCGCCGGACGTGGTGCGCGCGACGACCAGGGTGGCCTCGCCGGACCAGACCTTTCGGTCGGCCGCGACCAGCGCGACGTGCAGCTCAGCAGCCAAGGTGGCTCCTCGGGTCACCACCCGGCGGGTCTGCCGGGTGTTGGTTACAAGTCTAGTAGGCGTGCGAGAGGGGGCGGGACGCGCCCGCCCCCTCAGACGAACTCAGCGCTCCGGGTCAGGAGACGCCCAGCTCCTTCGCGTTCTTCTTCAGGTCCTCGATACCACCGCACAGGAAGAACGCCTGCTCCGGGAAGTGGTCGTACTCGCCGTCGATGATCGAGTTGAAGGCCGCGATCGACTCGTCCAGCGGGACGTCCGACCCGTCGACGCCGGTGAACTGCTTGGCGACGTGGGTGTTCTGGGACAGGAAGCGCTCCACGCGACGGGCACGGTGGACGGTGAGCTTGTCCTCCTCGCCCAGCTCGTCGATACCGAGGATCGCGATGATGTCCTGCAGGTCCTTGTACTTCTGCAGGACCGACTTGACGCGCATCGCGGCCGCGTAGTGGTCCGCCGCGATGTAGCGGGGGTCCAGGATGCGGGACGTGGAGTCCAGCGGGTCCACGGCCGGGTAGATGCCCTTCTCGGAGATCGGACGGGACAGAACCGTCGTCGCGTCGAGGTGGGCGAAGGTGGTGGCCGGGGCCGGGTCGGTCAGGTCGTCCGCGGGGACGTAGATCGCCTGCATCGAGGTGATCGAGTGACCACGGGTCGAGGTGATGCGCTCCTGGAGGAGACCCATCTCGTCGGCCAGGTTCGGCTGGTAACCCACCGCGGAGGGCATCCGGCCGAGCAGGGTCGAGACCTCGGAACCGGCCTGGGTGAAGCGGAAGATGTTGTCGATGAAGAACAGCACGTCCTGCTTCTGCACATCGCGGAAGTACTCCGCCATGGTCAGACCGGCCAGGGCCACGCGCAGACGCGTGCCCGGGGGCTCGTCCATCTGACCGAAGACCAGGGCGGTCTTGTCGATGACGCCGGACTCCGACATCTCCTCGATGAGGTCGTTGCCCTCACGGGTGCGCTCGCCGACACCGGCGAACACGGAGACACCGTCGTGGTTGTTGGCGACGCGGTAGATCATCTCCTGGATGAGCACCGTCTTGCCGACGCCGGCACCGCCGAACAGACCGATCTTTCCACCCTTGACGTACGGGGTGAGAAGGTCGATGACCTTGACGCCGGTCTCGAACATCTCGGTCTTCGACTCGAGCTCGTCGAAGCGCGGGGCCTTGCGGTGGATGGACCAGCGCTCGCCCTCGTACTGCTCGTCGACGTTCAGCACCTCACCGAGGGTGTTGAACACCTTGCCCTTGGTGAAGTCGCCGACCGGAACGGTGATGCCGTTGCCGGTGTCGGTGACCGGGGCCTGGCGGACCAGACCGTCGGTGGGCTGCATCGAGATCGTGCGGACCAGGCCGTCACCCAGGTGCTGGGCGACCTCCAGGGTCAGCGTCTTCTTCTCGCCGTCCTGGGCCGGGTCGGCCACCTCGACGTGCAGAGCGTTGTAGATCTCCGGCATCGCGTCGACGGGGAACTCCACGTCGACGACCGGGCCGATGACCCGGGCGACGCGGCCCGTGGCAACGGCCGTCTCAACTGTCGTCGTCATTACCTGTCACTCCCCGCGGTCGCGTCGGCCAAGGCTGCGGAGCCACCGACGATCTCGCTGATTTCCTGGGTGATTTCGGCCTGGCGGGCCGCGTTGGCAAGTCGGGAGAGCGTGGTGATGAGCTCTCCCGCGTTGTCGGTGGCCGACTTCATCGCGCGGCGCGTGGCGGCGTGCTTGGAGGCGGCCGACTGGAGCAGTGCGTTGTAGATACGGCTCTCGACGTAGCGCGGCAGCAGGGCGTCGAGGACGTCCTCCGCCGACGGCTCGAAGTCGTACAGCGGAAGGATCTCGCCCTGGGGCGCTTCCTCCGCGACCTCTTCGAGGCGCAGCGGCAGCAGCCGGCTGTCGATCGCCGTCTGCGTCATCATCGAGACGAACTCGGTGTAGACGATGTGGAGTTCATCCACACCACCCTCGGCCGTGTCCTTCTCGATGGCCTCGATCAGAGGACCCGCGACCTTCTTCGCGTCGGCGTAGGTGGGCTCGTCGGTGAAGCCCGACCACGACTCCGCGACCTTGCGCTCGCGGAAGTTGTAGTGGGCCAGACCGCGGCGGCCGACGATGTACGTGTCGACCTCCTTGCCCTCGGCCTCGAGACGGGCGGTCAGCAGCTCCGCCGCCTTGATGGCGTTGGAGTTGAAGGCGCCGGCCAGTCCGCGGTCGCTCGTGAGGAGCAGCACCGCGGAACGGCTCGCCGTCTCCGCCTCCGTGGTCAGCGGGTGCTTGGTGTTCGATCCGGTGCCGACCGCCGTGACCGCGCGGGTGAGCTCGGTCGCGTACGGCGTGGAGGCCGCCACCTTGCGCTGCGCCTTGACGACGCGCGAGGCGGCGATCATCTCCATCGCCTTGGTGATCTTCTTGGTCGCGGTGACGGATCGGATGCGACGCTTGTAGACCCGGAGCTGGGCTCCCATGAGTCAGGTCCCTTCCTACGTCACTTGGAGACGTTGACGGACGGAGCGTCCTCGCCGAGCAGCTTGCCGTCCGAGGTCTCGAACTGCTTCTTGAAGTCGGCGATGGCGTCGGCGATGGCCGTCAGCGTGTCGTCGGACATCTTGCCGCCCTCCTTGATGGAGGTCATGAGGCCCTGCTCCTTGCGGTGCAGGTACTCCAGGAGCTCCTTCTCGAAGCGGCGGATGTCGGCGACCGGTACCTCGTCCATCTTGCCGGTGGTGCCGGCCCAGACGGAGACGACCTGGTCCTCGGTCGGCATCGGCTGGTACTGAGCCTGCTTGAGCAGCTCGACCAGTCGCTGACCGCGCTCCAGCTGCGACTTCGACGCGGCGTCCAGGTCGGAACCGAAGGCGGCGAACGCCTCCAGCTCACGGAACTGGGCGAGGTCCAGACGCAGACGGCCGGAGACCTGCTTCATCGCCTTGTGCTGCGCGGAACCACCGACTCGGGAGACGGAGATACCGACGTTCAGCGCGGGACGCTGACCGGCGTTGAACAGGTCCGACTCCAGGAAGCACTGGCCGTCGGTGATGGAGATGACGTTGGTCGGGATGAACGCCGAGACGTCGTTGGCCTTGGTCTCGACGATCGGCAGACCCGTCATCGAACCGGCGCCCAGCTCGTCGGAGAGCTTCGCGCAGCGCTCCAGCAGACGGGAGTGCAGGTAGAAGACGTCACCCGGGTAGGCCTCACGGCCCGGCGGGCGGCGCAGCAGCAGCGACACGGCGCGGTAGGCGTCGGCCTGCTTCGACAGGTCGTCGAAGATGATCAGGACGTGCTTGCCCTCGTACATCCACTGCTGGCCGATGGCCGAGCCGGTGTACGGCGCCAGGTACTTGAAGCCGGCCGGGTCGGACGCCGGGGCGGCGACGATGGTCGTGTACTCCAGCGCGCCGGCCTCGTCGAGGGCGCCACGCACGGAGGCGATGGTCGAGCCCTTCTGACCGATGGCGACGTAGACGCAGCGGACCTGCTTCTTCGGGTCGCCGGAGCGCCAGTTGTCACGCTGGTTGATGATCGTGTCGACGGCCAGGGCGGTCTTGCCGGTCTGGCGGTCGCCGATGACCAGCTGACGCTGGCCACGGCCGATCGGGGTCATCGCGTCGACGGCCTTGTAGCCGGTCTCCATCGGCTCGTGCACCGACTTACGGGCCATGACGCCCGGGGCCTGCAGCTCGAGGGCGCGTCGGCCGCTGGTCTCGATCTCGCCGAGGCCGTCGATTGGGTTGCCGAGCGGGTCGACCACGCGGCCGAGGTAGCCCTCGCCGACGGCCACGGACAGGACCTCGCCGGTGCGGGTGACCGGCTGGCCTTCCTCGATGCCGCTGAACTCGCCGAGGACGACGGCACCGATCTCGCGCTCTTCGAGGTTCAGCGCGAGGCCGAGGGTGCCGTCCTCGAACTTCAGCAGCTCGTTCGCCATGGCCGAGGGCAGGCCCTCGATCTTGGCGATACCGTCGCCGGCGACGGTGACCGTTCCGACCTCCTCGCGCGAGGCCGCGTCCGGCTGGTACGACTGGACGAAGTTCTCCAGCGCGTCCCGGATCTCCTCCGGCCGGATCGTGAGCTCCGCCATCTGGGTTCCCTGCTCTCCTTGTTGGGCCCGAAGTTTCACTTTGGGGTCTGGGGGCGACCCCCAGGATTCTTCTGCACGGCCCAACACGGGCCGTAATAAGTACGTACTGCTATGAAGTTGCTGCTAGCTCGCCAGTCGGCGGCCGGCGTCCTCGATA
Source organism: Streptomyces sp. NPDC033131 (assembly GCF_055578365.1). Classification (NCBI taxonomy): domain Bacteria; kingdom Bacillati; phylum Actinomycetota; class Actinomycetes; order Kitasatosporales; family Streptomycetaceae; genus Streptomyces; species Streptomyces sp. NPDC033131. Next base: position 730,238 of record NZ_JBVIPA010000001.1, on the reverse strand, counting down.
CGGTCCGCGACGGAGCCGTTGATGACCTCGTCACCGACCTGCACCCGGATCCCGCCGAGGACCTCGGGGTCCACGTCGAGGTTGAGGTGCATCGTGCGGCCGTAGAGCTTCGCGAGGGCGGCACCCAGGCGCTGCTTCTGCTGGTCGCTCAGCGGTACCGCCGAGGTGACGACGGCCACCATGCGGTCCCGGCGCTCGGCGGCGAGCTTGGACAGGGACTCCAGTCCCGCTTCCAGGCTACGTCCCCGGGGCGCGGTCACAAGGCGTGTCACCAGACGCTCGGTGGTCGGGGCGGCCCGGCCGCCGAGCAGGCTGCGCACCAGCTCGCTCTTGGCCGAGGTGCCCGCCTTGCGGTTGGTCAGCGCGGCGCGCAGCTCGGTGGCCGAGGCGACGATCCGGCCGAACCGGAACAGCTCGTCCTCGACGCTGTCGAGCTTGCCCGCCTTCTGCGCGGCGGTGAGGTCGGCGAGCGCCGCCAGCTCCTCCAGGGCGTCCACCAGGTCGCGGGACTGCGACCAGCGGGAACGCACCAGGCCGGACACCAGGTCGACGGTCTGACCGCCGACCTGCGAGCCGAGCAGGCGCTGGGCCAGTTCGGCCTTGGACTCTCCGGACTGCGCCGGGTCGGTCAGGACCCGACGCAGCGACACCTCGCGGTGCAGCAGCGCGGTGACGGCGGCCAGCTCGTCGGCGAGCGAGCCGGCGTCCACGGACGTGGAGTCCGTCAGCGCGTCGAGACGCTCGCGTGCGGCTGCCAGGGCCTCGCGGCTCGCTCCGTTCATCGCGTGGCCTCGGCCTTCTCCTCAAGCTCACCGAGGAAGCGGTCGATCACACGGCTCTGCCGGGCGTGGTCCTCGAGGGACTCGCCGACGAGCTTGCCCGCCAGGTCGGTCGCGAGCTTGCCGACGTCCTGGCGCAGCGCGGACGCGGCGGCCTTGCGGTCGGCCTCGATCTGGGCGTGACCGGCGGCGACGATCTCCTCGCGCTGCCGCTGGCCTTCCGCGCGCATCTCGGCGATGAGCGTGGCGCCCTGCTCCTGCGCCTCCTGGCGCAGCCGCGCGGCCTCGTGGCGGGCCTCGGCGAGCTGAGCCTTGTACTGCTCAAGGACGCTCTGGGCCTCGGTCTGTGCGGCCTCGGCCTTCTCGATACCGCCCTCGATGGCCTCGCGACGCTCTTCCAGAACCTTGTTGATGGTCGGGAGGAGCTTCTTGGCGAGGAAGCCGAAGACGATGACGAAAGCGATGAGGCCGATGACAACTTCCGGCCACGGCGGGATGAGGGGGTTCTCCTTCTCACCCTCAGCCGCCAGGAAAACCAGGGCGGATGTCACATCAGTGCCTTTCGTCGAAAGGGTCGGTCGTCAGGGTTCGTCTTAGTAGACGAACGGCATGACGAGACCGATCAGGGCGAGCGCCTCACAGAACGCGAAGCCCAGGATCTGGTTGGCGCGGATGAGGCCGGCCGCCTCGGGCTGGCGGGCGAGGGCCTGGGTGCCGTTACCGAAGATGATGCCAACGCCGACGCCGGGGCCGATGGCCGCAAGACCGTAACCGACGGAACCGAGGTCACCGGTGACAGCAGCAAGGTTGGACATGCCAGTTCTTCCTTCTCTTTACGGACCGGTGGGGGTTGGCCACCGGACGACTCTGGGGGTTCGAAAAGCGGGGTGCTCAGTGGTGCTCGGCGAGCGCGCCCTGGATGAAGGTGCAGGTCAGGAGGACGAAGACGTACGCCTGAACCGCCTGGATGAAGAGCTCGAAGGCCGTCATCACGATGACCATCACGAACGAGACGGCGGAGTAGGCGACGCCGATGCCGTTCAGCATGTACCAGCTGGCGATCGTGAAGAGCAGCAGCAGGGTGTGGCCGGCGAACATGTTCGCGAACAGTCGCACCGCGTGCGTGAACGGGCGGACCACCAGGTTCGAGAAGAACTCGATGGTCATGGCGAGCGGGAGCACCGGGCCCAGCGACTTGTCGTAGCCGGTGAAGTTCTTGAAGGCGCCCACGAAGCCGTGCCGCTTGAAGGTCAGGGAGACCCAGGTGACGTAGACGATCAAAGCCAGGATCGCCGGGTAGGCGATGATCGACGTCACCGGGAAGGCGGCGACCGGGATGATCGACCAGAGGTTCAACATCCAGATGAAGAAGAACAGCGAGACGGCGAGCGGAACGTACTTCTCGCCCTCCTTCTTACCGATCGTCTCGTAGACGATGCCGCGGCGTACGAAGTCGTAGCCGGCCTCGGCGACCATCTGGAGCTTGCCGGGGACCAGCTTCGGCCTGGCGAAGGCGGCCCAGAAGAAGCCCACGATGATGATGGAGCCCAGAAGCGCCAGCAGCATCGGCTTGTTGAAGTAGAGGCCGTTGCCGTCGGCGTCGCCCAAGAGCGGCTCGAACAGGAACGAGTGCAGGCCCGGAGCCGGGAAGCCACAACCGTCGAACAGGTGGCAGTCGGTCTCGAAGGCGAGCGTCTGCGTCGGGTCAGCACTCACCGCGGGCTCCTTCAGCGTGGCGCATAGGTACGGCAACCTCGTTGTGTCGGCGCGGCGCGCAGCCGCGGTTCGGCACGGGACTGGTGTTTCGGATATGGGGGCGGCCGGGGGGCATCTCGCCTCGCGATTGAGCAGGCGTCAGCTCAGATGCCCGCGCCCGCGATGCCGCAGTTGGCACCGGACGATAGCAGCATCTCTGTAGCGCCCTTATACCGGCCCTACCCCTCACGACGAGTGCCCCGTCTTGTGGGGCTTGTCGCCCGAGGAATCGGGCTCTACGTAGAGGATCTTGGCCTTCATGTGGGCGCGCGTCTGTGCGGCGATCCACACGAGGGTGCCGACGACGAGCGCGATCGCGAAGGCCCGGGCGTTGAACAACGTCGTGTTCTTGAAGGCCGCGAGGAAGATGAACAGCAGCAGGATCTGTGCCGCGTACAACATCAGGCCCATGGCCTGGAAGAGGTGCGGAAGCGATTTGGCAGTGCGCTGCAGAACGTAGAGGCCGATCCCCATGAACAGGATCACGATCAGCGTCGCCACGCCCGCCCCGATCGCTCCCTTGCCACCGGCGACCACACCACTGACGACGGCGGCTACAGCGCCGACGGCAGCTGTGGGCACAGCAGCCTGGAGCAGGATCCGGACGTCGTTGGACGGCATGGCGGCAACTCCGCTTTCACAGGGGGGCAGGGGTGTCGTCATGGACGAGCGTAGTCCCGGGCTGAGGGAGTACCTCACGCCAATGGACCGTCGCACTGCGGTCCTTCGGCTCTATCCGGGGTTCTCGTGAACCGTATCACAAACTATTTGATGCGGTCTTTACCAAGTGGGTGTGCCTGCTGTCACACATGAGAGTGACAGTGCGCGTCTGTGCAAGATCCAGGGCGACTTGTCTGGTATTGGGGAACTTTGCTTCCCCACGACTTGGCAATGCTCTAGTCAGATTCTTACCTTGTCCACGTCAGCGGGACGTACCGGCCTTGCGCCCGTCGACCAGACGTGCACGGGAGCCGAGCGCGGTCGCTCCGTTGACCCCCGACACTCCCGCGGCCACGGGAGCGCGGCTCTCCTGCTCCACCGCTGCCGTCGGCGCGGGCTCCTCGGCCTCCGCCCGGCGGCGGTAACGCGGCGGCACGAAGCGCTGGGCCCAGCGCGGGGCGCGCGGCGTGAAGCGGGGCAGCAGAAGCAGCAACAGCCCGATGGCGCTGAGGAACACGACACCGAGCACGATCCACATGGACGCCGAGTTCACCGAGTACGCGAGCGCACCGAAGGCGATCAGCGCCGACCAGAAGTACATGATCAGGACGGCCCTGCTGTGCGAGTGGCCGACCTCCAGCAGGCGGTGGTGCAGGTGACCGCGGTCGGCCGCGAACGGCGACTGGCCGCGCCAGGTGCGGCGCACGATGGCGAGGATCAGGTCGGCTGCCGGGATCGCGATGATGGTCAGCGGCATCAGCAGCGGGATGTAGATCGGCACCATCTGGTGCACCGCGCTGCGCTCGGACCCGCCGAAGAGGTTGTCCGGGTCGACCTGCCCCGTGATGGAGATCGCGCCGGCGGCCAGCACCAGCCCGATCAGCATCGAGCCCGAGTCGCCCATGAAGATCCGGGCCGGGTGCATGTTGTGCGGCAGGAAGCCCACACACATGCCCATCAGGATCGCCGCGAACAGCGTGGCCGGGGCGGCCGCCTCGATGCCGTACGAGTACCAGATGCGGTAGGCGTACATGAAGAACGCGGCCGCCGCGATGCACACCATGCCGGCGGCGAGGCCGTCGAGGCCGTCCACGAAGTTGACCGCGTTGATGGTGATGACGACCAGCGCCACCGTCAGCAGGGTGCCCTGCCACTGGGTCAGCGCGACCGTGCCCACGCTCGGGATCGGCAGCCACAGGATCGTCAGACCCTGCATGACCATCACGCCCGCGGCGATCATCTGGCCGCCCAGTTTGATCAGGGCGTCGATCTCGAACTTGTCGTCCAGGACGCCGATCAGCCAGATGACAGCCGCTCCGGAGAGCAGCGCGCGCGGCTCGTTCGACTTCTCGAAGACCTGGTTGAGGTTGGTCAGGTGGTCTGCGACCAGCAGGCCCGCACACAGCCCGAAGAACATCGCGATCCCGCCGAGCCGCGGAGTGGGTTCCCGGTGCACGTCACGCGCCCGGATCTCCGGCATCGCTCCGGCCGCGATCGCGAACTTCCGTACCGGCCCTGTCAGCAGATACGTCACCGCGGCCGTGACGCAGAGCGTCAGCAGGTATTCACGCACGGGCTTCCCCACAGGTCTCGCTGGCCATCTCAGTCCCACACACTAGCGATGCGCGCATAGGGTTCGGGACGTCCGGGTAGCGACGATGGTTGCACGTGTGGCTGTGTGCTGATCAGCGCTTACCCAGGTTCAGCCGGGATACGGCGGAAATCCCCCGGCCAGCTCCCGCACTTCTTCACGGGCCTTCTGGCTCTCCACGTCACCCCTGAGGACCTGCGCGAACAGTACGGCGATGCGCACCATCTCCGTCTCCCCCATGCCCTGGGTGGTCACGGCCGCGGTGCCGAAGCGCAGGCCACGGACGTCCGCGTGCGGCAGCGCACAGCAGTCGAGCACCATCCCGGCCGCCGCGAGCCGGCCGCGCGCGGTGCGGCCGTCGGCACCGAGGGGTGCCGGATCGGCCGTGACCAGGTGGGTGTCGGTCCCGCCGGTGGTGACGACGAGCCCCTCGGCGGCGAGCCTGGCCGCCAGCACCCGGGCGTTGGCGACCACCTGATGGGCGTACGCCGTGAAGGCCGGTGTCGCCGCCTCGCCGAACGCGACGGCCTTGGCGGCGATGGTGTGCATCTGGGCGCCGCCCTGGGTGAAGGGGAACACGGCCCGGTCCACCCGCTCGGCGAGATCGGCGCCGCACAGGATCATGCCCCCGCGCGGACCGCGCAGCACCTTGTGGGTGGTGGCGCACACGACGTCGGCGTACGGCACCGGGTTCGGCGCCGCTCCCCCGGCGACGAGGCCGATGGGGTGGGCGGCGTCCGCGATCAGGTACGCGCCCACCTCGTCGGCGACCTCCCGGAAGTAGGCGTAGTCGATGTGCCGGGGGTAGGCGATGGAGCCGCACACGATCGCCTTGGGCCGGTGCGTGCGGGCGAGCGTGCGCACCTGGTCGTGGTCGATGAGCCCGGTCTCCGCGTCCACCCCGTACCCCACGAAGTCGAACCAGCGGCCGGAGAAGTTGGCGGGCGAGCCGTGCGTGAGGTGGCCGCCGTAGGGCAGCCCGAGGGCGAGGACGGTGTCGCCGGGGCGCAGCAGGGCGGCGTACGCGGCCAGCACGGCCGAGGACCCCGAGTGGGCCTGCACGTTGGCGTGTTCGGCCCCGAACAGCGCCTTCGCCCGCTCCACGGCGATCCGCTCGGCGACGTCGGCGATCTCGCAGCCCCCGTGGTACCGGGCACCGGGATACCCCTCCGCGTACTTGTTGGCGAGGGACGAGCCGAGAGCGGCCAGCACGGCCGGCGAGGAGAAGTTCTCGGCGGCGATCAACTGCAGCGTCGTCGCCTGCCTGTCGGCCTCCCCGAGCAGGATCTCGGCCAGCTCGGGGTCCTGCCGCCGCAGGACATCGACGGCGGACTCAGAGGCATGGGTGACCGACATGGTGGGCTCCGGGCGTCGACGGTGACGTAGGACCAATGTAGGCCCGGGACGCCTTCTCAGCCCGTCCGGCGTTCGAGGACGAGGCCCGTTCAGGGCCGAAGGGGGGTCTGGGGGCGCAGCCCCCGGGGACGGGACGAGAAGGGGCGGCGGGGGCGAAACCCGTCGTCACGTGCGCGCGGGCACGCCCGTCAACGCCGTGACGACCGGGTCCAGCGCCTGGTTTATCTCGTCGCCGATCGACCGGAAGAACGTCAGCGGGGCGCCGTACGGGTCGTACACCTCGTCCGCCTCGGCCGTCGGGGCCAGCAGCCACCCGCGTAGAGCCGCTGCCGCGCGGACCAGGGCGCGGGCGCGGGCCACCATGCCGTCCTCGAGCGGAGGCAGGGTCGCGGGGTCGATCGCCTTCACCAGGCGGGTGAACTCCTTCAGGGTGAAGGTGCGCAGGCCCGCGGAGTGGCCCATGGAGATGACCTGGGCGCGGTGGTCACGGGTCGCCGTCAGGACCAGGTCGGCCCTGATGACGTGTTCGTCGAGCAGTTCGCGGCCCGTGAAGCCGGAGGCGTCCGCGCCGAAGTCGGCCAGCACGGTCTCCGCGTTGGCCTCCATGGGCGCGCCCTCATGGCCCCAGGTGCCGGCGCTCTCCACGATCACCCCGCCCCACAGGGGGTCGCCGAGCCGCTCCGCCAGGGCATGACGGGTCAGCCGCTCGGTGATCGGCGAGCGGCACACGTTGCCGGTGCTGACGTGGAGGATGCGGAAGCTGTCGAGCGGGAGGCCCTGTTCGAACAGGCTCCCCGTCCCTTCCCCGTTGCCTATGCCACGCCCCGCGTCAGGGGCCGTCAATTCGCCACCTCGAGGTCGGGTACGACCTTGCGCAGCTCGTCCGCCGAGATCGCGCCCTCGCGCAGCAGCAGCGGCACCTCACGCGTGACGTCGACGATCGAGGACGGGACGTTGCCGGGGGTCGGGCCGCCGTCCAGGTACACGGAGACGGAGTCGCCGAGCATCTCCTGCGCCGCGTCACAGTCCTCCGGCGCCGGGTGGCCCGTCAGGTTCGCGGAGGACACCGCCATGGGGCCGACCTCGGTCAGCAGCTCGATGGCGACCGGGTGCAGCGGCATGCGTACGGCGACCGTGCCACGGGTGTCCCCCAGGTCCCACTGGAGGGACGGCTGGTGCTTGGCGACCAGGGTGAGCGCGCCCGGCCAGAAGGCGTCGACGAGCTCCCAGGCCAGCTCGGAGAAGTCCGTGACCAGGCCGTGCAGGGTGTTCGGGGAGCCGATGAGGACGGGGGTGGGCATGTTGCGGCCCCGGCCCTTGGCCTCCAGCAGGTCGTGCACCGCTTCCGAGGAGAACGCGTCGGCGCCGATGCCGTACACCGTGTCGGTCGGCAGGACCACGAGCTCGCCACGGCGGACGGCGGACGCGGCCTCGCGCAGACCGGTCGTGCGGTCGGTCGCGTCGTTGGTGTCGTATCGCCGTGCCATGTCTAGCGGGCCTCCTCGTACACGAAGTACACGTGCTGCTGCGGGTCGAAGATGTGCGGGGCGCTCACGGCGTCGCCTTGCGGGCGGTCGCGAAGCGCGGACGGTTGTTGAGGTCGGGGTGGTCGGCCGCGTCGGCCCAGCCCCGCTCCTCGGTGAAGATCCACGGCACCTGGCCGCCCTGGGTGTCGGCGTGCTCGATGACGACGACACCGCCCGGACGCAGGAGCCGGTGTGCGGTGCGTTCGATGCCGCGGATCAGGTCGAGGCCGTCCTCCCCCGAGAACAGGGCGAGTTCGGGGTCGTAGTCCCGCGCCTCGGGAGCGACGTACTCCCATTCGGTGAGCGGGATGTACGGCGGGTTGGAGATGACCAGGTCGACCTGGCCGTCGAGGTCCGGGAAGGCGTCCAGGGCGTTGCCCTGACGCAGGTCGACCCTGGACCCCTCCATGTTCTTCCGCGTCCACCTCAGGGCGTCCTCGGACAGCTCCACGGCGTGCACCCGCGAGCGCGGGACCTCCTGGGCGAGGGCGAGGGCGATCGCGCCGGACCCGGTGCACAGGTCGACGATCAGCGGCTCGACCACGTCCATCGCGCGTACGGCGTCTATGGCCCAGCCGACCACCGACTCGGTCTCGGGACGCGGGACGAACACCCCTGGCCCGACCTGGAGTTCCAGATACCGGAAGAAGGCCCGCCCGGTGATGTGCTGCAGCGGCTCGCGCTGTTCACGCCGGGCGATGACCTCCCAGTAGCGGGCGTCGAAGTCGGAGTCCTTCACGGAGTGCAGCTCGCCCCGCTTCACGCCGTGCACGAACGCGGCGAGCTCCTCCGCGTCGTTGCGCGGCGAGGGCACGCCGGCGTCGGCCAGCCGCTGGGTGGCCTGGGCCACCTCTGCGAGCAGCAGGTTCACGCAAGTCCTCCGTGTCGTCCTCGTGCGTGGGGTGTGTCCTTACCCGCTTACGCGGCCGCCAGCTTCGCTGCCGAGTCCGCGTCGACGCAGGCCTGGATCACCGCGTCGAGGTCGCCGTCCAGGACCTGGTCCAGGTTGTACGACTTGAAGCCGACGCGGTGGTCCGAGATGCGGTTCTCCGGGAAGTTGTACGTACGGATCTTCTCGGAGCGGTCGACGGTGCGGACCTGGCTGCGGCGGGCGTCGGCGGCCTCACGCTCCGCCTCCTCCTGCGCCGCGGCAAGCAGCCTGGAGCGCAGGATACGCATCGCCTGCTCCTTGTTCTGCAGCTGGCTCTTCTCGTTCTGGCAGGAGGCGACGACTCCGGTGGGAATGTGCGTGATGCGCACGGCGGAGTCGGTGGTGTTGACGGACTGGCCACCCGGTCCGGAGGAGCGGTACACGTCGATGCGCAGGTCGTTCGCGTTGATCTCGACGTCGACCTCCTCGGCCTCGGGGGTGACGAGGACACCGGCCGCGGAGGTGTGGATACGGCCCTGGGACTCGGTCGCCGGGACGCGCTGCACGCGGTGCACGCCGCCCTCGTACTTCAGGCGGGCCCACACGCCCTGGCCGGGCTCGGTGGCACCCTGGCCGCCCTTGGTCTTCACGGCGACCTGGACGTCCTTGTAGCCGCCCAGCTCGGACTCGGTGGCGTCGATGATCTCGGTCTTCCAGCCGACGCGCTCGGCGTAGCGCAGATACATCCGCAGCAGGTCGCCGGCGAACAGGGCCGACTCGTCGCCGCCCGCGCCCGCCTTGACCTCCAGGATGACGTCCTTGTCGTCGTTGGGGTCACGCGGGACGAGCAGCAGACGCAGCTTCTCGGTCAGCTCCTCGCGCTGCTTCTCCAGCTCCTTGACCTCGGCGGCGAAGTCCGGGTCGACGGCGGCGTACTCGCGTCCGGTCTCGATGTCGTCGCCGGTCTGCTTCCAGGAGCGGAACGTGGCGACGATCGGGGTGAGCTCGGCGTAACGCTTGTTCAGCTTGCGCGCGTTGGCCTGGTCTGCGTGGACCGACGGGTCGGCGAGCTTCGTCTCCAGGGTGGCGTGCTCGGCGACGAGTTCCTCGACGGCCTCGAACATCTTGGGCTCCTGATACTGCGGTGAAGGGGAGGGCGGGCGACCAAAAACGCCGGTCCCGGTGCGCCCGGAAGGGGGCGCGACCGTGGACCGGCGAAATGGGGCTCGCTACTTCTTGGAGCCGGCAGCCTTGCCGAAGCGGGCCTCGAAGCGGGCCACACGGCCACCGGTGTCGAGGATCTTCTGCTTGCCCGTGTAGAACGGGTGGCACTCGGAGCAGACCTCGGCACGGATGGTGCCGGAGTCGATGGTGCTGCGAGTGGTGAACGACGCGCCACAGGTGCAGCTGACCTGCGTCTCGAAGTACTGGGGGTGGATCTCGCGCTTCAAGGTGTCTCCTAGTTTCGGGAGGGCGCCGGGTCGCAGCCGCGGGATGCGGAGGCGTGAACCGGAGCCGACGTACCAGTCTGCCAGGACTGGCCGCATCCCCCAAAACCGGGGGACGGTTCGATCTATTCCCCAGGGCCCGCCGGGGCCGCCGGGGCCGCTACGAAGAGGTCACGACACCGTCGGCTTCGCCGGTCGCGGTGCCCTCGGTGGCCGACTTCGGGATCGCCTTGTCGTCCTCCAGGGCGGCCCACACCTGCTTGGCCTTGGCCTCCTTGACGATCACGCGGTTCGGGTTCGCCGGGTCGTACTGGACCGGCATCGTGACCATGTGCATGTTGGCGGCGCTGATGCCCTTCATGCCCTCGGCGAAGGACATGAGCGAGTTGATCGAGCCCAGGTCGGAGTCGGTCGTCACGGCCTTGGTGGCGGCGTTGGCGAGGTCGTACAGCCTGGTGCCGCCTCCGAACAGGTCGATGCTCTTGACCTGGTTGATCAGCGCCTTGATGAAGGCCTGCTGGAGCTGGATGCGGCCGAGGTCGGAGCCGTCGCCGACGCCGTGCCGGGTGCGGACCAGGCCGAGGGCCTGCTCGCCGTCGAGCTTGTGGGTGCCGGCGTCCAGATCGAGGTGGCTGTCGTCGTCCTTGATGTCCTTGGTCGTGGTGACCGTGACACCGCCGAGCTCGTCGATGATCTTCTCGAAGCCGCTGAAGTCGACCTCGAGGTAGTGGTCCATGCGGATGCCGCTGAGGGACTCGACGGTCTTCACCGCACAGGCGGCGCCCCCGGTCGAGTACGCGGAGTTGAACATCACCTCGGACGCGGCGTCGTGCGTGTCGCCCTTGGTGTCGGTGCACTCGGGCCGGTCGATGACGGTGTCGCGCGGGATGGAGACCACGCTGGCCTTCTTGTGGCCCTCGTAGACGTGCACGATCATCGCGGTGTCGGACCGGGCGCTGCCGTCGTCGGGGCCGCCGCCGAGCTTCTGGTTGCCGCCGGCACGGGTGTCCGAGCCGAGGACGAGGATGTTCTCGGAGCCGTTGTCGACCTTGGTCGGCCGGTCGGTGCCGAGGGCCGAGTCGATGTCGACGCTCTTGATGTTGCCGTTGAGCTTGAAGTAGAGGTAGCCGGCTCCGCTGCCGCCCAGAACGAGAATGCCCGCAGCCGTCCAGGCCATGATGAGAACGCCCTTGGGGCGCTTGCCCGCGGGCTTGCGGCGGCTGCCCTTGGCGCGATGGCGGCCTGTGGTACCGGGCTGCGGTATGCCGGACTCCGGCGTGCTCTCGGCGGACATGTGCTCCTCGAATTCTCGTCCGGTCGGTTACCCCCTGCTTTCAGGGTCAGGCGTGGGTACGGGAAGACGTGAACCGCACCACTGTTGCTCCGCCTGGTCAGACGGCGAAACCTGGGAAAGGGTTGCACAACGCACTGTGACCACCCTGTGCATCGGGTGGCCACAGTGCGTAAGGTGCTGTTCGGGGCGAACCCCGTTCACCAGCGGCTCAGCCGAAGATGTCGTACTGCTTGAAATCGGTCCCCACGGAGATCCTTGTGGCGAAGATCTCGCTGGTGGCCTTGCCGGAGCCCTTGTAGAGGTAAAGCGTGCCGCCGGGCGTACGGGCCAGGAAGTCGGCCTTGCCGTCGCCGGTGACGTCGCCGACCGCGTCGAAGGCGTTGTACGTCGTGCTGCCCCAGGTGCGCACCTTGACCCGGGCGGAGAAGGCTCCGCTGCCGGACTTGCCGGTGCCCTTGTACAGGTAGACGTAGCCGTTGGTCTTGCCGCGCGCGATCAGGTCGGTCTTGCCGTCGCCGGTGAAGTCGCCGTGGCCGCGCAGGGAGTTGTACTGGTTCCAGCCGGAGCCGAACTTCACGCGGGCCGCGAAGGTGCCGTTGCCCTTGCCGGGGTAGATCCACAGGACGCCCGCGGAGTCGACCGAGAGCAGGTCGGGCAGGTAGTCGCCGGTGACGTCGCCGGGGGTGAGGATGCGGGTGCGGGTCTTCCAGTTGTCGAAGATCTGCTGGGGGTCGGCCCAGCTCTCGGTGGCCGGGACGTAGCGCCACCAGTAGACGTCACCGGTCGAGCTCTCCCGGTACACGAAGTCCTGGTAGCCGTCCCGGTTGAGGTCGGTCTGCAGGACGACGTTGACGCCGTTCCAGTTGCCCCAGGACTGGCGGGCGCCGAAGGCGCTGCCCGTGGAGTCCTTCTCGTAGCCGGTCCCGGTGGAGGCGTTGCGCACCCACAGGTCGGCCTTGTGGTCGAAGCTCAGGTTGGTGTCGTCGACGCGCGGATAGGCGGCACCGACGTACGCGCTGACCTTGGCGAAGACGCTGTACGCACCCTTCGTCACACAGTTCGGCACGCCCCACGAGACGACGCCCACGATCCGGTTGTTCACGACCAGCGGGCCGCCGGAGTCGCCGTTGCAGGCGGACGTCGTACCGGTGTCGCTGCCGGTGGCGGGGGTGCCCGCGCAGACCATGTGCCCCTTGACGAAGTCGGTGCCGTAGTAACCGGCGCAGGTGGCGTCGGACTTGATCGGCAGCGTCGCCGTCTTCAGCGTCTGGGAGGTGGCCTGGGTGGTGGAGGTGGTTCGGCCCCAGCCGTAGAGCTTCGCACTGGTGCCGGAGGCGTACGAGGCGGTGTCGCCGGACGTCGTCATGCGGATCGGCGTGGCCTTGACCGGACTCGCCAGGGTGAGCACCGCGAGGTCGTTGTCGATGGTCCGCGCGCTGTACGACGGGTGGTTCCACTGCCGCAGGACCCCGCTGACGGTGCCGCCGTGCAGGTCGCCCTCCGAGGGCAACTGGGAGGTGCCGGTCACGACGGCACCGCCCGCGTGCCAGTCGTAACCCTTCACGCAGTGCGCGGCGGTGAGGATCTTCGTCGGCGCGATGACGGCGCCGCCGCAGAAGAAGCCGGTGTCGTCGCCCTCGTCGGCGGTGCCCTGGTCGTCGGTGTACCAGAGCTGCGCCATCCACGGGGCGGTGGTGATGGTGGTCGTCGTACCGCCGATGATCTGCGGGTCGACGGTGGACGTGCCGGTGTCGGGGTCGGTGCTGGTGCTCGCGCTCAGCGAGTCCTTGGCCGTCGTGCCTCCGGGGGTGTCGTCACCCGCCATGGCGTCGGTGATCCGCTGCTGCAGCTCGGCGAGCGAGGGCTGCGCGACCGCGGTCCTGACCGGCGGTTTCGGCGTGACGGCGGTGGTGGCGTCCGCGGACGACGTCAACAGCACGGCGGCCACGGCGGCGGCCACGCCGGCCGCGCCGACGGGCAGCGCGATCCGTATGCGACGTCTGTGCCGGCCGCTGCCCCCGGACATGGGTGTACCCACGCGAGTCCCCCCTCGGGATCATGAGTTCGGGCCGAGAAGTCGACCGAAGAGCGTGATCGTATCCCGGCCGTGTACAGCACAAAGGGCCACCCCTGGCACAGGGGTGGCCCTTTGTGGAAGGTGACGTCAGTCGCCGTTGCCCGGCGTCGGGGTCGTCTTCTGGATCTGCAGCAGGAACTCGGCGTTCGACTTCGTCTGCCTCATCTTGTCGAGAAGCAGCTCGACCGCCTGCTGCTGGTCGAGCGCGTGCAGCACCCGGCGCAGCTTCCACACGATGGCCAGCTCGTCGCCGCCGAGCAGCAGCTCTTCCTTACGGGTGCCGGACGCGTCGACGTCCACCGCCGGGAAGACTCGCTTGTCGGCGAGCTTGCGGTCGAGCTTGAGCTCGGCGTTGCCGGTGCCCTTGAACTCCTCGAAGATGACCTCGTCCATGCGGGACCCGGTGTCCACCAGGGCGGTGGCGAGGATGGTCAGCGAGCCGCCGTCCTCGATGTTGCGGGCCGCACCGAAGAAGCGCTTCGGCGGGTACAGGGCGGTCGAGTCGACACCACCGGACAGGATGCGGCCGGAGGCCGGGGCGGCGAGGTTGTACGCACGGCCCAGACGCGTGATCGAGTCGAGCAGCACGACGACGTCGTGGCCCAGCTCCACCAGACGCTTGGCGCGCTCGATGGCGAGCTCGGCGACCGTGGTGTGGTCCTCGGCCGGACGGTCGAAGGTCGAGGAGATGACCTCGCCCTTGACCGACCGCTGCATGTCGGTGACCTCTTCCGGACGCTCGTCGACCAGGACGACCATCAGGTGGCACTCGGGGTTGTTGTGCGTGATCGCGTTGGCGATCGCCTGCATGATCATGGTCTTGCCGGTCTTCGGCGGGGCCACGATCAGACCGCGCTGACCCTTACCGATCGGCGCGACGAGGTCGATGATGCGGGTGGTGAGGATGCCGGGGTCCGTCTCCAGACGGAGGCGGTCCTGCGGGTACAGCGGCGTCAGCTTGTTGAACTCCGGCCGTCCGCGCCCGGATTCGGGTGCCATGCCGTTCTGGGAGTCCAGGCGGACCAGCGCGTTGAACTTCTCGCGGCGCTCGCCCTCCTTCGGCTGGCGCACGGCACCGGTGACGTGGTCACCCTTGCGCAGGCCGTTCTTGCGGACCTGGGCGAGCGAGACGTACACGTCGTTGGGGCCCGGCAGGTAGCCCGACGTACGGATGAAGGCGTAGTTGTCGAGGATGTCGAGAATGCCCGCGACGGGGATCAGGACGTCGTCGTCGGCCAGCTGCGGCTCGGGGCCGCTCATCTCGTCACGGCCGCGACGGCCACGGCGGTCGCGGTAGCGGCCGCGACGGCCCCGGCGTCCGCCGTCGAAGTCGTCGTCGTCCTGCGGGCCGTTGTCACGCTGGCGGTCCTGGCGGTCCTGACGACCACCGCCGCTCTGCTGCTGACGGTCTGGGCGGTCCTGGCGCTGCGGCTGGCCGCCGCCCTGACCACTCTGGCCGCCCTGACCACTCTGGCCGCCCTGCTGGTCGTCGCCCTTGCGGCGGTCGCCGCGGTCACGGTCGCGGCCGCGCTCGCGGCGGTCGCGACGACGGCCCTCGCCGCCGTCAACGTCGCCCTGCGCCTGCGAAGCCGGCGTCTCGGCCTTCGGCTCGCTCTTCGCCTCGGCGGTGACCGTCTCGGGGCTGCCCGCCTCCGCGGTGGCGCGGCGACGACGGCGCTCGGTGGGAGCGTCGTCCCCCGCGCGCTCGGCCTCGCTCGCGCGGGAGGGGCCGCCGGCCGGCTGGCCGGGAATCTCGATCTGCTGCTGGGCCACGGCCTTCTCGGCGGGGGCCTCGGACTTCGCGGCCGCCTTCTTGGCGGCGGCGGGAGCGGCCTCGTCGCCCGTACGGGCCTTGGAGGTGGCGCGGCGCTTGGGCTTGGTCTCGGCAGCGGCGTCCGCGGCGGGACCTGCCGTCTTGGGAGCAGCACCCCCTCCCCCGGCCTGCGCTTCCTTGATGACCTCGATCAGCTGGCTCTTGCGCATGCGCGCAGTGCCCCTGATGCCGAGGCCCGAGGCGACCTGCTGCAGCTCGGCCAGCACCATGCCGTCGAGGCCGGTACCGCGGCGCCGCCGGGAGCCGGCACCGGTGGCAGGCGCGGAGGCGTCCGTGGCGGGCGCGGCAGCGGTCTCCTCGACACGTGCGCCCATCAGATCGGTGGTGTCGCTCACGAAGGGTCCTTCCCTGGAGCGGACGTCGGCCTGTCTGGCTCGGCGACCGGTTGTGCTGTCCGACTGCGGTCCTTGCTGTGTGGACCGTGCCGGGGCGGTGGTCCGCCTAAGCGGCGGAGGAATGTGGTGACGGCGCTTCCGAAAGCCGTGGCACTGAGTGTCCGTGTCACGTGACTTGGTCGCACCGGTTCCGGAGCGTGCCCGGCAAGTCGCTCAGTGCCCGCGTACGAGGTACTGCCCGCGTACGTCGTACGAAACACAGTGCGGCTTGGGAGGCTCCCGGAAGAGTGTCTGTCCCGGACGGGGACGTGAAGCACCTCGCCGTGGTGGGGTCGGGTGCAGACTTGAGGTTAACACTACCGGATCCAACAAACATTCCCCCTCTCGAAATCCGGCAGGCGCCGGATCTCAGATGTCACTGGCGGGCGCGAGCGGCAACACACTCGCCCCGCGGGCGTCGAACTTCAGCCGGTTCGCGGCCCAGCCCCCGCCCGCCAAGTGAGCGACCTTGTCGGCGTTCTCACCGTCGACCAGCGCGAGCACCGTGGGGCCCGCGCCGGAGATGACTGCCGGGACCCCGTCGGCCCGCAGCCGCTCCACCAGCGCCGCGCTCTCCGGCATGGCCGGCGCCCGGTACTCCTGGTGGAGCCGGTCCTCGGTGGCCGGCAGCAGCAGCTCGGGGCGCCTGGTCAGGGCCTCGACGAGCAGGGCGGCACGGCCTGCGTTGGTGGCTGCGTCGACGTGCGGCACGGTGCGCGGGAGCAGTCCGCGCGCGGTCTCCGTCAGGACCGGCTTACCGGGCACGAAAACCACCGGAACGATGGAATCGGCCGGCTCCATCCTGATGGCCCGGGCGGCACCGGCCTCCATCCAGGAGAGCGTGAAACCGCCGAGCAGACAGGCCGCCACGTTGTCGGGGTGGCCCTCGATCTCGGTGGCGAGCTCGAGCAGGGCGGTGTCGTCCAGCCTGGCCTCGCCGCCTATGGTCACGGCGCGCGCGGCGACGATGCCGGCGCAGATGGCGGCCGAGGAGGAGCCGAGGCCCCGGCCGTGCGGGATGCGGTTCGCGCAGACGATCTCCAGGCCGCGCGGCTGTCCGCCGAGCAGGTCGAAGGCGGTGCGCAGGGACCGTACGAGAAGGTGGTTCTCGTCGCGCGGGAGCGTCTCGCCGCCCTCACCCGCGATGTCGATGTGCAGCCCGGAGTCGGCCACCCGGACGACCACGTCGTCGTAGAGCCCGAGCGACAGGCCGAGGGCGTCGAAGCCCGGACCGAGGTTGGCGCTGGTGGCGGGGACGCGCACTCGGACGGCGGCGGCGCGGAAGGCTGGACCGGCCATCTCTCGATGACTCTCCTTGAGCTGCGGGACTGTCGAAGACATTCGATACGTACGTGAGGTTCCCTGGGGTGTGAGGACCCTGGGGACCGCTTCCGGGCCGCGGAGACGGCGCGGCACCCGGCCATATGCGGAGGCATATGCGGCGGGCGGGTTCGGTACAGCCTATCGAAGGAAGGATCCGTGGCGACATAGGGCGCACAGGAGGCGCACGATGCGTGTCGTAAGCCCCCTGTGCACCTTCTCTGGGGATAACCCTTTCCCGGAGGTCGTCGTGCGGGTCAGACGAGGCCGAGGCGCTCGGCCGCCGTGGCCGCGTCGACCGGGACCGTGACCGGCTGCGGGGCACCCGCGACGGCCCAGTCGGGGTCCTTGAGGCCGTTTCCGGTGACGGTGCACACGATCTGCTGTCCCGGGTCGACCTTGCCCTGCTCGGCGGCCTTCAGCAGACCGGCCACCGACGCGGCGGAGGCGGGCTCGACGAACACACCCTCCTGAGCGGCCAACAGCCGGTAGGCGCGCAGGATTTCACGGTCCGTCACCTCGTCGATGAAGCCGCCGGACTCGTCCCGTGCCGCCAGGGCGTACTGCCAGGACGCGGGGTTGCCGATCCGGATGGCGGTGGCGATGGTCGACGGGTCCTTGACGATCTCGCCGCGCACGATCGGGGCACTGCCGGACGCCTGGAAACCCCACATACGGGGGGTCCTGGTGGCGATGCCGTCGGCGGCGTACTCCTTGTAGCCCTTCCAGTACGCCGTGATGTTGCCCGCGTTGCCGACCGGCAGGACGTGGACGTCGGGTGCGTCCCCGAGCATGTCCACGATCTCGAACGCGGCCGTCTTCTGGCCCTCGATCCGCACCGGGTTGACCGAATTGACCAAAGACACGGGGTAGTTGTCGCTCAGGGCGCGGGCGAGGGTGAGGCAGTCGTCGAAATTGCCGTCGACCTGAAGGATCTTGGCGCCGTGCACGAGCGCCTGCCCCATCTTGCCGAGCGCGATCTTGCCGCGCGGGACGAGGACGGCGCAGACCATCCCGGCGCGCACGGCGTACGCGGCGGCGCTCGCGGACGTGTTGCCGGTGGAGGCGCAGATGACCGCCTTCGCGCCCTCCTCCTTGGCCCGCGTGATCGCCATGGTCATACCGCGGTCCTTGAAGGACCCGGTGGGGTTGGCACCCTCCACCTTGAGGTGGACCTCGCAGCCGGTGCGCTCGGAGAGCACCTGCGCGGGCACGAGGGGCGTGCCGCCCTCGCGGAGCGTCACGACCGGCGTGGTGCCGGACACCGGCAGCCGGTCCCGGTACTCCTCGATGATTCCGCGCCACTGGTGGGTCATTGCTGGTTACTCTCCTTCAACCCGCATGATGCTGGCGACACCACGCACGGTGTCGAGCTTGCGCAACGCCTCGACGGTTCCGCCCAGGGCGGCGTCGGACGCTCGGTGCGTGACGACGACGAGAGAGGCCTCGCCGTCCTTCCCCTGCTGGCGAACCGTATCGATCGAGACACCGTGCTCCGCGAACACGGTGGCGACCTGGGCGAGAACACCCGGTTTGTCCGCCACGTCGAGGCTGATGTGGTACCGCGTGACGACCGCGCCCATGCCCGACACGGGCAGCGCGGCGTACGAGGACTCGCCGGGGCCGGTGGCGCTGTTCAGCCGGTTGCGGCAGACGGCGACGAGGTCGCCGAGCACGGCGGACGCGGTGGGGGCGCCACCGGCGCCGGGACCGTAGAACATCAGCTGCCCGGAGGCGTCGGACTCGACGAAGACGGCGTTGTACGCGCCGCGCACGGAGGCGAGCGGGTGGGTCAGCGGAATCATCGCGGGGTGCACGCGCGCGGTGACGGACCCGCCGTCCTCCGCCCGCTCGCAGATGGCGAGCAGCTTGATGGTGCAGCCCATCTCGCGTGCGGAGGCGAAGTCGGCGGCGGTGACCTCGGTCATGCCCTCGCGGTAGACGTCGTCGAGACGCACGCGCGTGTGGAAGGCGATCCCGGCGAGGATGGCGGCCTTGGCGGC
Source organism: Streptomyces sp. NPDC033131 (assembly GCF_055578365.1). Lineage (NCBI taxonomy): Bacteria > Bacillati > Actinomycetota > Actinomycetes > Kitasatosporales > Streptomycetaceae > Streptomyces > Streptomyces sp. NPDC033131. The sequence continues at coordinate 711,350 of NZ_JBVIPA010000001.1, read as the reverse complement.
GGCGTCGAAGCCCTCGACGTCGGCGGTCGGGTCGGCCTCGGCGTACCCGAGGGCGGTGGCCTCGTCGAGGGCTTCCTGATAGCCCGCGCCCGTGCTGTCCATCTTGTCGAGGATGAAGTTCGTGGTGCCGTTGACGATCCCGAGCACCCGGTTGACCTTGTCGCCGGCGAGGGACTCGCGCAGCGGCCGGATCAGCGGGATGGCACCGGCGACGGCGGCCTCGTAGTAGAGGTCCCTGTTGTGCTCTTCCGCCACCGCGTGCAGGGCGGCGCCGTCCTGCGCGAGAAGGGCCTTGTTCGCGGAGACGACGGAGGCGCCGTGCTCGAAGGCGGTGGTGATGAGCGACCGAGCCGGCTCGATGCCGCCGATGACCTCGACGACCACGTCGATGTCACCGCGCTTGACGAGGGCGGTGGCGTCGGTGGTGACGAGGGCGGGGTCGATGCCCTCGCGGACCCTGGAGGGCCGTCGTACGGCCACACCGGCGAGCTCCACGGGCGCACCGATCCGCGCGGCGAGGTCGTCGGCGTGCGTCGTCATGATGCGCGCCACCTCTGAGCCGACCACTCCACAGCCCAGCAGCGCCACCTTCAGCGGACGCGTACGCATCATCCGACCTCGTTTCCTCATACCGTCACGGTGGGACCAGTCTCACTCACCGGACGGGACTTTCTATCCCATGTCCGGATCGTGAGACATCGATTTCATGTGTACGGGGCGGCAGGACAGGAGATCTTGCACCCCCGTTTTTCCGAGTGCTCACCCCACGTCGAGGCGCAGCAGGTCCTCCTCCGTCTCCCGGCGGACGATCACCCGGGACTCGCCGTCGTTGACCGCGACCACCGGCGGCCGCAGCACGTGGTTGTAGTTGCTGGCCATGGACCGGCAGTACGCACCCGTCGCCGGTACGGCGATCAGGTCACCCGGTGCCAGGTCGGCCGGCAGGAACGCGTCCTTCACCACGATGTCACCGCTCTCGCAGTGCTTGCCGACGACGCGGGCGAGCATCGGCCCGGCGTCGGAGGTGCGGGAGACGAGAGCGACGCTGTACTCGGCGTCGTACAGCGCGGTACGGATGTTGTCGGACATGCCGCCGTCGACGGAGACGTACGTACGCAGCCCGTCGAGGGGCTTGATGGTGCCGACCTCGTAGAGCGTGAAGGCGGTCGGCCCGACGATGGCGCGTCCCGGCTCGACGGAGATGCGGGGCGTGCGCAGCTTGGCGCCCTCGCACTCACGGGTGACGATCTCGGTCAGCGCCTTGGCGATCTCGTGCGGCTCGCTGGGGTCGTCGTCGCTGGTGTAGGCGATGCCGAGGCCGCCGCCGAGGTCGATCTCGGGCAGCTCGACGCCGTGCTCGTCGCGCACGTCCTTCAGCAGCCCGACGACACGGTGGGCGGCGACCTCGAACCCGGACATGTCGAAGATCTGGGATCCGATGTGGCTGTGGATGCCGATGAGTTCGAGCCCGTCGAGCCGCAGGGCGCGGCGTACGGCCTCGGCGGCCTGGCCCCCGGCAAGCGGAATGCCGAACTTCTGGTCCTCGTGGGCGGTGGCGATGAACTCGTGGGTGTGGGCCTCGACGCCGACGGTGACACGGATCTGCACCCGTTGCCGCTTGCCCAGCGACTGCGCGATGTGGGCGACGCGGACGATCTCCTGGAACGAGTCGAGGACGATACGCCCGACGCCCGCCTCGATGGCCCGGTGGATCTCCTCCGTCGACTTGTTGTTGCCGTGGAAGGCGATGCGGTCGGCGGGCATCCCGGCGGAGAGAGCGGTCGCGAGCTCGCCGCCCGAGCAGACGTCGAGATTGAGCCCTTCCTCGTGCAGCCAGCGGACGATGGCGCGGGAGAGGAACGCCTTGCCGGCGTAGAAGACGTCGGCGTCGGTCCCGAAGGCACTGCGCCAGGCACGGGCACGGGCCCGGAAATCGGTCTCGTCGACGATGTAGGCGGGGGTGCCGTGCTCCTCTGCGAGGGCCTTCACGTCGATGCCGCCGACGGTGACGACGCCGTCCTGGTCGCGGGTGACGGTCTGCGCCCACACCTTGGGGTCGAGCGTGTTGAGGTCGGCCGGCGGGGCCGAGTAGTGGCCCTCGGGGAGGACATCGGCGTGACGGGGCCCGGCGGGGTGTGCGGAACGGCTCATGGCGTGTTCGGTGCTTCCTCAGAGGTGATCGGGTGCGTCGATACCGAGCAGGGACAGGCCGCCGGCCAGCACCGTCCCGGCGGCTTCGGCAAGTGCGAGCCGGGCACGGTGGGCGGCCGAGGGTTTCTCCGCGCCGTGCGGCAGGACGACGGGAAGGAAAGGGAGCACGGCGTCGGCGACGGCGACGAGGTGCCGGGCCAGGCGGTCCGGGGCACGGTCCGCTGCGGCGTGCGCCAGGACGCGGGAGTGGTCGCTCAGGACGGTGACGAGTGCGGGCGCCTCGGGGAGAGGGCCGGGCTCGCGGGTGAAGCCCAGGTCGGCGGCGTTACGGCTCAGGGCCCGGATGCGGGCGTGGGCGTAACGGACACGGAAGAGGGGGTTGCTCTCCCGCTGGACGAGATGGCCGTCGCCGATGCGGGGCCGGTCGTGTGCGGCGGGGTGCAGCAGGGCCCAGCGGGCGGCGTCCCGGCCGAGGGGGAGGGGGTCCGCGGGGGCGGGCAGGGGGCGTACGTCGGCGTCGAGCGGGGCAGGCCCGGCGGGCCTGCCCCCCGTACGGGGCCTGCCATGAGCGTCGACCCGCACACCGAGGATCTCCACCCAGGCAGCCTCGGGACGGGCCTCGCAGCCGGTGCGCACGAGCGCCCCCTGGGAGCGCAGCAGCCGGGCGACGGCATCCATGACCACGACGGCACGGACCTCATGCGGGGCGTACAGCTGAACGACGTCTCCGGCCGGCCCGTCGGCGTGTCCGTACCTCTGCCCGCGCCGGAAGATCTCCTCGACGAGCGCGACGGACGACGTGCTCCGCAGACTGATGTTGAGAAACCCGGGCCCGGTGACGACGACGTCGGCGACCTCGGCCGTATCGCGGGCGAGCAGATACGACCGGAGGATCTCGGCGACGCGCCGCGGCGGCTGCCCTGCCGGGCGGGCGAGCTGAAGAGCGATGTTGGTGGCGTAGTCCCCGCAACCACCGGGACCGGGCACACTCACCACGGCCCGCCCCGGCACGGTCACGCTCAGCTCCCCCTCATCGACAGCACGACGCACCGCGCACAGCACGGTACGAGAGAGCTCGACGGGGGTCACGGGACAAGCGTAGGGGAGGAGGGGGGTGGGTAGGCGAGTCGATTTGTGCGGGGTCCGGGATGTGGACGGGGTGGGGTCGGGTGTGGCGCCGGGGGCGGGCGTGGCCGGGAGAGGTCGCGGGGGTGGGCGGGAGAGGTCGCGGGCGTGGCCGGGAGAGGTCGCGGGGGTGGGCGGGAGAGGTCGCGGGCGTGGCCGGGAGAGGTCGCGGGGGTGGGCGTGGGCGGGTAAGTCAGTCGGGGAGGTGAGGTCGGGGAGGTGAGCTCAGCCGCCGCTTCGGCCGGCCCGCTCGGCCTCTCCGCCGCCGAGGACACTTCCGAGCGCCATCCCGTCAGCTCCCCCTGACTGCCCGCTCTGCTTCCGCTCGACCAAATGCCGGACGATCCGCACGAGTTCGGCAGGCTCGAAGGGCTTGGCGAGGAACGCGTCAATGCCGACGTCCAGCCCGGCCTCGACCTCGTACTGCGTACAGGCGCTGATGATGGCGAGGGGGAGATCGCTGGTGCGCGGGTCGTCCCGCAGCCGCGCGGCCGTCCGGAGCCCGTCCAACCGGGGCATGACGACATCAAGGGTGACCAGATCAGGGCGCACCTGATGAACGACATCCAGACACTCGGCACCATCGGCCGCGGTCACGACCTCGAGGCCCTCCAGCTCGAGATTGACCCTGATCAGCTGCCGGATGACCTTGTTGTCGTCCACAACAAGCACCCGGCCCGACGCGCCTGGCACAACTCGAGAGTAGGTCGGGACCGGCCACCGCGTCCGGGTTTTCCCCACTTCCACCCCGTGCGGGCGACCCTGCCCCTCCCCGCAACGACCGGACCACCCCGCAAGCCCCTGCCCGACCTCCCGTGACCCCGCAAAACCGTTCATGAACACCCCGACAGAGCTGGTAGGGTTCTACCCGTCGCAGCGAACACCGCAGCCGACACGCCCCCGTAGCTCAGGGGATAGAGCAACGGCCTCCGGAGCCGTGTGCGCAGGTTCGAATCCTGCCGGGGGCACCCTTCATACGGTGCCCAAGACCCCGTCACCAGCGGAAACGCTGGGGCCGGGGTCTTCGCGTAAGTGCAGCCGTATGCAGTCCTGAGCGGCCCTATGACGGGGTCTGTGGACTATTCGTGGACAGGATCTTGGGCCATCCGCCCTGGTCAGACCTAACAAAAAACGAAGGCCCCCGGACGAATCCAGGGGCTTCGGAGCGTCCCGCCCTCGCGGGTCACTCGTACTCGTGAGACGGGTCTTCGATCTGAAAGGCCTCAGCCAGTGGCTTTGGCGACGATGCGGTCCATCTCCTCCCGCCCGAAGGCCCGCAGGGTGGTGGAACGGACGTTGCCCAACCCGGCGACCTGGAGGAGCACCGCAGTGGCGGTCTCATCGTCGGGCGCCTCTACGACGGCCACGATGTCGTACGGACCGACGGTCCAGTAGAGGTTCAGGACCTTCACCCCCAGCTTCTGTGCCGCAGCCGCGAAGGCCTCGGCGCGCTGCGGGGTGTCCTTGTAACCCCGGACCCCCTGATCGGTCCAGTTCAGCAACGAGACATACGTCGGCATGGTCTTTCACCCCTATGAAGAAGACACAACACATCGTCGATCAATGCTGAGCACCATCACGCGAAATGCGCATTTACAGGCAGGCCGGACGAGTGAGTTGACTCCGGTGAGGGGACTCGCCATGTGTGAGCCGTCGCCGCTGTCCGGCGCCGCAGTCGACGTGGCCGAGGAGACGCCGGCCGGTGCAGCGGGCGGGCTTCACCATCCCCCTCGGCGAGCCCTTGGTGCACTAGTCCGGAGGAGCAAGTCACGTATGACGACCCGTCCGAGAGTGCGCTTCGACGGCTGGATCGCCGGCGTGGGCACCTCCGGTGGTACGCGCATCGTGCTCGGGCACTGGTCGCGGTCACCGTTCGGAGCGTTCAGCGATGTGATGCTGGAGCGGGCCGACGGGGAACGGCTGCTGCTGGCCCCCACACAGGAGACGGCGGACTTCATCCGTGGCACCTACGTCTTCGACGCCGTACGCGTCGCCCCGGTCGGTGTGAGCGTCGCCGACGGCACCTGGACCGTCACCGCGGGATCCCTTGATCTGTGCTTCTCCACCGGCCGCCGGGGACTGCTGGGGTTCCTGTTGTGTGCGGTTCCCGGCGTGCTCGCCCGCCGGCCGGTATGGAGTGCGCTGGTGGACCGGCCGGCCCGGGTGCTGTTGGCCGGTGTACGGACCCGTGGCAGTGCCGGCGGGGGCCGACGCGAGTGGTACGGGGCTCGTGACCTGCGGCCGGTCACCGCGCTGTCGGCGGTCTTCGAGGGCCGTGATCTCGGCGTGCTGGCGCCCGTCGAACCGCCCGTGCGCTTCGGGTTCGGCTCGGTGCCGCGCACGCCCTCCCTCACGCGGGTCACGACGACCGTGGCGCGCGGCCCGGAGTGAGGACCACCGGGTCACGACGCGGCTGGCGCTGCCGAACGCCGACAAGACCGATCTTCGGCTAGATGGGGCTTGGCGCCACCATCGCATTTGCCGCGGGGTAGCAGCCGAGGGGGTCGGCTCGTCCGTCTGTGCGGGGCGCCGGTTCATCGGCCGTAGGCGTCCGTGCGGGGAACGGGGCCCGCGTCGGCGTGGTGGCCGGGGTGAACGGAGGCGTGGCGTTGGCCGGGGCCGGGGCCGCTGCGGGCGGCCAGCGCGTCGGCGACGACCCCGGTGGTGAAGGCGTAGACGGCCTTGTGCAGGACGTCCACGACGACTTCCCCGCGGGGCCAGGTGGAGGGCGGGGCGCCGACGCCGGTCGCGTTCTCGAGGATCTGGTCGTTGGTCAGACGCACGACGGTGAACTTGGCGGAGGCGAGTGGTCCGCGCAGTCCGGTGTGGGCCATGACCGAGCGGAGCACGCCGAGAAGGGCGGCCTGGCCGTGGTGCATGGCCCAGTTGACCGGCAGCGGCTGCGTGCCGGGACGTTCCGGCAGTCCGGTCAGGCGCTGAAGGACCCGCGCGGGCACGTGGGAGTCGGGACGTCCGGTGACGGTCTGCTCGATCTTCTCGCCGAGGGTCATCACGACGCCTCCGGCGGTACCGGCGATCAGCCCCTGCCACAGTGCCCGCTTGATCATGCCTGGCGGGTACCCCGTACCCGCGTCTCCACCCGGCCGTACGAGCCGGGCCGCGCCTGGGCCCCCACTCGCATGCCCCTGCTCAGACGCCCGGCCGGATGACCGCGCGGACGCAGCCGTCGGTCTTGTGCTTGAACAGGTCGTAGGCCCGTGGTGCCTCGTCGAGGGACACGGTGTGGGTCGCCAGGTGGGACGTGCTGAGCTCCCCGGCGGCCATGCGCTCCAGCAGCATCGGGATGTAGCGCTGGCCGTGCATCTGGGCGCCGCGTACGGTCAGGCCCTTGTTGATCACCGCGCCCAGGGGGAACTTGTCGACGGCGCCGGCGAAGACGCCGAGGACGAAGACCGTGCCGGCCTTGCGGCAGGCGTGGATGGCCTGGCGGACGGCGGTGGGGCGGTCGGTCTGGAGCCGCAGCTGCTGCTTGGCCTGGTCGTACAGGTGCACCGGGCTGTCGCTGTGCGCCTCCATGCCGACCGCTTCGATGCACACGTCCGGGCCCCGGCCGCCGGTGCGTTCGCGCAGTTCCGCCCCGACGTCGGTGGCCGTGTAGTCGATGACCTCGCTGCCGATGTGCCGCTCGGTCATCTCCAGCCGTTCGGGGATCCGGTCGATGGAGATCACGCGTTCCGCGCCGAGCAGGATCGCGGCGCGCGCCGCCATCTGACCGACGGCCCCGCAGCCCCACACGGCGACGACGTCACCCGGTTTCACGCCCGCCAGGTCGGCCCCCATCCATCCGGTGGGCGCCGAGTCCGACGCGAACAGGGCGCTCGTGTCGTCGACGCCCTCCGGGACGGGGAAGGCTCCGTAGTCGGCGAAGGGCACGCGTACGTACTCGGCGTGGCTGCCGCGCAGCCCGCCCATGGCGTGCGAGTAGCCGAACACGGCGCCGGTCTCGGTACCGAAGAGGGCCTGTCCGATGCCGGGGTTGGTGTTGGTGTTGTCGCACAGCGACCACAGGTCGTTGGCGCAGTACCAGCAGCGGCCGCAGCCGACGAACGAGCAGACCACCACCCGGTCGCCCACCTTGTGCTTGCGGACACCGGAGCCCACCTCGACGACCTCGCCGAGGAACTCGTGCCCGATGACGTCCCCGGACCGCATGAAGGGGATGTAGCCGCCGATGAGGTGCAGGTCCGAGCCACAGGTGGTGCCCGCGATCAGTCGTACGATCACGTCCTGGTCGTTGCGCAGGACCGGATCGGGCACGTCCTCGACGCCGAGTTTGTTGACGCCTTCCCAGCACAGGGCCCTCACAGCACTCCCTCCCCGCCCGCGCGCCTGGTCAGCAACCCGACGAGCTTGCCGCCGGGGGTCTCGTGCGTGCTGGGCGGCGCGTCGGGTTGAAGAATTTCGCCGGTCTCCAGCAGTGACTTCGCCTCGTGCAGGGCGCGGCGCAGGTCCTGGCGTGGATCCTGACCGGCGAACCGCGCGGGTACGGAGTGCGCGGTGTCCGGTAACGCTGCCGTGAGGCGTACGGCCACTTCCGTGCCCCGGTCACCGGGTGCGGGCCGGATGCGCGTCTCGATGCGGTCGCCGTACTCCTGCAGCGGTGACGGCAGCTTGTCGGGCTGGAGGTCGCCGGGCGCACGGTTGATCGTCACCGTCAGCCAGCGGTTCCCGGCGGCCGGGCCGGCCGGACGCGCGCCGGAGCGCTGTAGGGCGACCACGGCCCCGGCGGTGAGGCCGGCCGCGGCCGCCCACAGTGTTTTCGTCACGGTCACGGGCGGTCACCTCAGGGAGGAAGCGGGAGTACGACGACGGGTGAGCAGCGCGCCCAGCGCGATCATGCCGATGCCGAGGACGAAGTGCAGCCAATCGTCGGCCGTGTTCAGCGGCACGAAGTTGGCGCTGCTGTCGTGGCCGACGAACAGGCCGTACAGCCACAGCACGAGATAGACGGCACCGCCGGCCAGCAGGTAGGTGCGGGCCGTGGCGGCGGTGCGGGCCATCGCGATGCCTGCGACGCCGAACGCGAGGTGGACGAGGTTGTGCAGGATGGATATCTGGAAGATGCCGAGGAGTTCGGCCCCGGAGTCGTGCGAGGCGAACTCCATGTCGTCGTAGTTCGTGGTGATCCCCGGAATGAATCCCAGGATTCCCACCAGCAGGAACACCGCTCCGACCAGCAGTGCCGCCTGCTGGACGGGGGTACGGGCTCTGCCCGGGGTACGTGGGTGCGTGGTCATCGCGGCTCCGCCCTTCTCTTGGTGCGCACCGATGAGCGCCGATGAGCGCCGATACGCGGCGAGTACCCCGGCGGTGAGGTGCAACCACGCCGGAATCGTGCCGCTGGTCGAGTGACTGCGGCGGGGCCGGTCCGGCGCGGGAGCCGCGGTCCGGATGCCATCCCGTCGAACGTGGCCGACGCTCACCTCCTCCCCCTTTCTCCGGCGAGTGATCTCCACGCCGAGGGGGACCTGCGTACTCACCATCGACTGCCCTGGAGGCACAGGTGACCTTCAATCCACTGGAACAACGCGGTATCCCGCTGGACCGGCAGATCAGGAACTGGCGCGAGCTGGACGTCACTCCCATCGACCCCGATCACTGCGACCCGATGGACCGCACCCGCGACGCCGTGCGCCAGGCGATGGGCCGCGACGGATCCCACTGATCGCGTTCGTCCGGGGATCGGCCATGTGGTCCCTGCGACAGCAGGGGCCACGCGGGCCGCTCCCCAGGCGCCTGGCACCGCCCTGACGAGTGCTTTCCCCGCGCACCTGCCTGCGTCCCCGGCCCGACCGGCCCCTGACCGGCCCCTGACCGGCCATGGATCCTGACATATGGGGCACCCGAGACGGTCACCAGTGGGCGATGTCAGGAAGGACGGCGATGGGGGCACGGCGGTCGACGGCTGCTCAGACGGTGCTGGACGTGACCCGTTCCAGCCCTTTCTCCGAAGTGCCGCGGGCGCTGTGCCGGACGGTGACGGTGTGTGAGGCCCTGTCCATGGACGGGGCGACCTTGTCGCTGCTGACGGACACGCCCTCACGGCAACTGCTGTGCGCCTCCGACGCGACGGCTCTGTGCCTGGAGGAAGTCCAGTTCACCGCGGCGGAAGGCCCCTGTATCACCGCTGCGGCGGAGGGCACACCGGTCCTGGTGGAGGACCTGCGCCAAGACCTCGGCCGCTGGCCCTTCTTCAGCGCGGGCATGAACGAACGGCTCCCGGACGTCGGAGCCGTCTACGCCTTCCCGCTGTCGCTGGGCGACGAGACGCTCGGCTCCATGGATCTGCTGCGGCACGACGGGGGCGGCCTGGACGACCGCACGGTACGGGAGTGCCGGCACGTCGCCGACGCCGTGGTCGAGGGCCTGCTCTCGACGCTCACCGAGCTGCTGACCGGCAGCGCACCCCCGGTCTGGGAACCGGCGGACGTCATCCGGTCCCACTGCTCATCGACGCACCAGGCCATCGGGATCGTGGCAGCGCGCCTCGACATCAGCATCGCCGACGCGCTCGCCCGGATGCGCGCGGAGGCCTTTCGCAGCGGACGGACACTGGCCGAGATCACCACGGCCGTCCTGAACCGTCCGCCCCGCGCGTAGGGCAGGCCGGGGAATCTTCCGCCGCGATGTGGTTACACCAGGTCCTATGGCACGGACATCGAAATCCGCTCACCTGACCAGTGAACCGCCGGCGCCGGGACGACAGCGGGTCGGACCGGGAGAAGACGTGGAGCGGCGGGCACCGGACGAGCCCACCCAGATGCCGAAACGGTCCTGGTGGGCAGTGCTCAAGGGGACGGTCGGCGAGTTCAAGCAGGACGAGCTCACCGATCGGGCCGCGGGGCTGACGTACTACGGAGTGCTGTCGCTGTTCCCGGCGCTGCTGGTGCTGGTGTCGTTGCTGGGCGTCGCCGGGAAGTCGGCCACGGACCAGGTGCTGCAGAACCTCCAGCGGCTGGCCCCGGGATCCGCCCGGGACATCATCGGCAACGCCGTGCAGCAGTTGCAGGGCCGTGGCGGTGTCGGCTCCGTCATGGCGATCGTCGGCATCCTGCTGGCCGTGTGGTCGGCCTCCGGATATGTCGCGGCCTTCATCCGCAGCGCCAACGCCGTGTACGACATGCCCGAGGGCCGTCCGGTGTGGAAGCTGCTGCCGGTCCGGGTGGGCGTGACGGTGGTGCTGCTGGTGCTGGCCGTGGTCAGCGCGTTGATCGTGGTGTTCACCGGCGGTCTGGCCCGCCAGGCCGGCGCGGCGCTGGGGATCGGCGACACGGCGTTGACGGCGTGGTCGATCGCGAAGTGGCCGGTGCTGGTCGTGCTGGTCACGATCATGATCGCGATCCTGTACTGGGCGGCACCGAACGTGAAGGGCCGCGGCTTCTCATGGATCACCCCGGGCAGTTTCCTGGCGCTGGTGATGTGGATGATCGCGTCGGCGGGCTTCGCGTTCTACGTGGCGAACTTCGCCTCGTACAACAAGACGTACGGGACGCTCGCCGGTGTGATCGTGTTCCTGGTGTGGCTGTGGATCAGCAACATCGCGATCCTGCTCGGTCTCGAATTCGACGCGGAGATGACCCGTCAGCGGGCCGTCGTGGGCGGCCTGCCCGACGGTGCGGAGCCCTACGTACCGCCCCGGGACACCCGCAAGTGGAGCGAGGAGGACCAGCGTCGGATGGAACACCAGAGGGAATGAGAGCACGCCATGGACCTGTTCGAGTCTCTTCACGACGGTGATCACCGGCTGGGACGGCAGGTGTCGTCCTGGCCGTCGGACGGTGCCCGGCGGCTGCTGCCCGCCGTGGAGGAGGCCGCCGAGCACACCAAGCTGTGGTGGGGTGCCGCCGTGCTCATGGCGGCCGCCGGTGGCCGGCGGGGGCGCCTGGCCGCGGTCACGGGAGTGGTGAGCATGGCCGTGGCGCAGACGGTGTCGAACGGTGCGGTCAAGCACATGTGGCGGCGGCGCCGGCCGCCCGAGGAGTGGATCTCGCCGGAGGAGGTGCGGGAGCGGCCCGACTCGCCGTCCTTCCCCTCCGGGCACACGGCGGCGGCCGTCGGTTTCACGGCCGCCGTGGCAGCGGTGTGGCCGTGGGCGGGCGCGGCTTGTGCGGTGCCGACAGCCTTGGTGGCGTACGAGCGCGTGCACTCCGGCGCGCACTATCCCTCCGACGTCGCGGCGGGAGCCTTGATCGGGCTGGCCGCGTCCGTAGCCGCCTGCCAGGCTCCGCGGCTGCTGCGGCGCGCGCTGCTGTGACGACGAAGACCGGCGTCGGACAGCCGAGCCCATCAGGTGTATGCACGGGGCCGGTGTCCGTCAGGTGTACGGGGCCGGTGTCCGTCCGTCAGGTAAACGGGCCGGCGTCCCGTCAGGTGCACGGGCCGGTGTCGTCAGCCGCCTTCTACGCCGGTGACGCTGTGGGCGGCTCCGACCGGCTTCGGTTCCGGTGAGCCGCGCTGCCGCAGGTAGATGGACAGCGCCGCCATCGAGGCGACGGCCAGCAGCTCCGACTGCCGGTTCTGGAGGGTGCGGTTCCAGAAGTCCGCGGCCCACTCGGGTGGCCTCTCTCCGGTGTGCTCGCCGACCTGCTGGTCCCGGTCGGGTTCAGTGCCGGACGTGCCCGTCTCCTTGGACTCCGGCAGCAACGAGCGGCGCTCGAACGGCTTCCACGCCTGTGGGTCCCGCGCCCGGCCGATCGTGCGCGGCGCCGTGGCCGGAAAGCGCGGGCCGGTTGACGGCGGTCCGGCGCCTACCGGTGCCCCGGCTCCCGTCCGCACCGGTGTCGTACCGGGCACGGATTGGTTGCGGCATGGGCTTTTCGGCTCGGCGGCGCGGGTGCTGCGGCAGCATCGCGACGTATGAGCAGAGATCGGTATGTCGACTTCCTGCGGGCGTGGGCCATCGGGGCGGTGGTGTTCGGGCACTGGCTGATCACCGGGCTGGTGCGCGGGGACGACGGGGCGATCGGGGCGCCGGAGTTGTTGGCGGTGGTGCCCTGGACCCAGTGGCTGACGCTGGGGTTCCAGGTCATGCCGTTGTTCTTCCTCGCCGGCGGGCATGCCGCGGGCGGCTCCTGGGAGCGGGACCGGGGTGCGGGTGGTACGGCCGCGGAGTGGGTGGGGCGGCGGGCGCTGCGGTTGTTGCTGCCGGCCGGGGTGTACAGCGGGCTGGTGCTGGCCGCCGTGGGGGTGTCGGCGGCCGTCGGCGTGGACCCGTACACCCTCGAACTCGTGGGATGGGCCCTGGCCATGCAGTTCTGGTTCCTGCCCGTGTATCTCGTCCTCAGTGCCCTGACTCCGTTGCTGCACGCGGCGCATCGGCGCTGGGGGGTCCTCGTCCCCGTCGCGATGGGTGTGGTCGCTGTCGGCGCGGGTGCTCTCGACGTCGGGCTGCTCAACTACGTGCTCGTGTGGGGGGTCGCCTACCAGTCGGGGTTCTGCTGGCGGGACGGGCTGCTGGGCGAGCGGTCGACGGTCCCGGCACTGATGGCGGCGGGCGGCGGGCTGGCCTTCGCGTTGCTGGTCGGTCCCGGTCCGTTTCCCGTCAGCCTGATCCTGGTGACCGGGCAGGACCCGAGCAACACCAATCCTCCGTCGGCGGCGATGCTCGCCTGGGTGGTGGCCCAGACGGGGGCCTGTCTGCTGCTCGCGCCGCTGCTGCGGCGGGTGTTGGCGCGGGAGCGGGTGTGGCGGCGGGTGCGGGTGGTGAGCGGGGTCAGCATGACCCTGTACCTGTGGCACATGGTGCCCGTGCTCGTCGTCGCCGCCGTCTTCTACCTGCCCGGTCTCGCGCCCGATCCCGGATTCGCGTCCGCCACCTGGTGGGGAATGAGACTGCCCTGGCTGCTGGTTCTGGCGGGCGTGCTCGCCGGGGTCGTGTTCGCGCTGCGGCCGCTGGAGCGGGGGTTGGGGGCGGTGTACGAGCGGGTCCGGCCGCAGGGGCGGCCACGAGCGGCCTGGGCGCTGTGGCTCGGGCTCGCCGCCTGCGTGGCCGTGCTGAGCCGGTTCGCCGCGCAGGGGTTCGCCCACGACGGACGGTTCCCGGCCGGGCCCGCGGCGGGGCTCGGCCTGGGCCTCGCGCTGGTGGTGCTCTCCGGGTGGCGGACGGGCGTTGAGCGGAACAGGACGGCGGACGACGCCCTGGAGGAAGCCGCCTGACGCCGGGGCGGCCGTCGGCCCGGCCACCGGGCCGTGGCAGGGGCGTGTGGCAAGATGCTGCGGCCATGCCCCACCAGAAAGGGACGATTTCCATGTCCAGGGTCGAGCTGACCACGAACTTCGGCCGAGTCGTTCTCGAACTGCACGACGCCGAGGCCCCCAAGACCGTCGAGAACTTCCTCACGTACGTCCGCAACGGGCACTACGACGGCACCATCTTCCACCGCGTCATCGACGGCTTCATGGTCCAGGGCGGTGGTTTCACCGCGGACATGGTTCAGAAGCCGACCCTGGCCCCGGTCCCGAACGAGGCCGACAACGGCCTGAAGAACACGGCCTACACGGTCGCGATGGCGCGTACCAGCGACCCGCACTCCGCGACCGCCCAGTTCTTCGTGAACGTGTCGGACAACGACTTCCTCAACTACACGGCGAAGACCCCGAACGGCTGGGGCTACACCGTCTTCGGCCGGGTCGCCGAGGGCCAGGACGTCGTCGACCAGATCAAGGGGGTCCGCACCGGCAGCAGCCGCGGACACGGCGACGTGCCGACCCAGACGGTCCTCATCGAGGGCGCCAAGGTTCTCGGCTGACGAGAGCCGACGGTCTGCCGGGACCTGCGGCTGCGGGGCGCACCGGCCCACGCGGTACGCAGGTCACGCGGACCTCTTGCGGCCCGTCGCCTTCTTCGCCGCCGTCTTCTTCGCGGGCGTCTTCTTGGCCGCCGCGGTCTTCTTCGTGCCCTGCGCCGACTTGGCCGTCGTCCTCTTCGCCGCCGTCGTCTTCTTCCCGGCCGTCGTCTTCTTCGCCGTGGACGTCGACTTCTTGCCGCCCGCCTGCTTGGGGGTGGCCCGCGCCGACTTCCGGGCCGGCATCGGTGTGACCTCCGCGTGCTCGCCGGCCTCCTCCTCGCCCCGGGACTCCTTCGCCGCCCGCACGCTGTTCTCCAGCGCCGCCATCAGGTCGAGGACCTTGCCGCCCTTGGCCGGTTCGGGGGACTCGGGCGGGGCCTCGCCGGCCGCCTTCGCGGCGACGACCTCCTCCAGGGCCTCGCGGTACTCGTCGTGCAGGTCCTCCAGCTCGATCTCGCCGAGGGTGTCCATCAGGGCGTCCGCGAGGTCGAGTTCCTTGTCGTTGACCGTGACGTCGGTGTCGGGGGCCAGGCCCTCGGGGGCGCGGACCTCGTCCGGCCAGAGCAGGCCGTGCAGGGCGATGGCGTCGCCCACCACCCGGAGCATGCCGAGGCGCTCGCGGCCCCGCAGCGCGAACTTGGCGATGGCGACCTTCTGGCTGCGCTTGAGGGCCTCGCGCAGCAGGGTGTACGGCTTGGCGGCCGGGGCGCCGCCCGCGGCGAGGTAGTACGCCGCGTCCATCTGGAGCGGGTCGATCCGGTCGGCGGGGACGAACGCCACGATCTCGATCGTCTTGGCCGTGGGGAGCGGCAGGTGGGCCAGGTCGTCGTCCGTGATCGGGATGATCGTGCCGTCCGCGTCCTCGTAGCCCTTGCCGATCTCCGACGTGGTCACCTCGCGGTCCTCCAGCTCGCACACCTTGCGGTAGCGGATGCGGCCGCCGTCGTCCAGGTGGATCTGGCGGAAGGAGATCGAGTGGCTCTCGGTGGCGTTCACCAGCTTGATGGGGATGCTCACCAGGCCGAACGAGATGGCGCCGTTCCATATGGATCGCACGTGCAGCACCCTTTCGATCGGTTTACGGGGTCTTGTCAGTATTGACGACACTTACGACGAAATCTCTGGGATTCTCATCGTATGACGCCGATCACAGAGGTGGAGGGGCGAAGGCTCGCGCTCAGCAATCTGGAGAAGGTGCTGTATCCCGCGACCGGGTTCACCAAGGGCGAGGTGCTGCACTACTACGCGACCACCGCCGAGGTCATGCTGCCCCATCTGCGGGATCGGCCCGTGTCCTTCCTGCGCTATCCGGACGGGCCCGACGGGCAGGTGTTCTTCGCCAAGAACGTGCCGCCCGGTACGCCCGACTGGGTCACCACCGCCGTGGTGCCCCGGTCGGAGGGGCCGGCCCGGATGGTGCTGGTGCAGGACCTGGCGAGCCTGGTGTGGGCGGCGAACCTGGTCACCGAGTTCCACACCCACCAGTGGGTCCTCGACGCGCCCGGCGAGGCCGACCGGCTGGTCTTCGACCTCGACCCGGGGGCGCCGGCGGGCATCGTCGAGTGCTGCGAGGTCGCCCTGTGGCTGCGTGAGCGGCTCGCGGCGGACGGCATCGAGGCGTACGCGAAGACCGCCGGGTCCAAGGGGCTGCATCTGCTGGCCGCCCTGCGCCCGGTCTCCTCCGACGCCGCCACCGAGTACGCCAAGCGGCTCGCCGTCGAGGCGGAGAAGGCGATGCCCCGCCTGGTCGTCCACCGCATGACGCGGAGCCTGCGGCCCGGGAAGGTGTTCGTCGACTGGAGCCAGAACGCCGCCCGCAAGACGACGGCCACGCCGTACACGCTGCGGGCGCGGGCGCGGCCGTTGGTGTCGGCGCCGGTGACGTGGGGCGAGGTCGAGGAGTGCGGGGCGCCCGAGCAGCTGGCGTTCGAGGCACCGGACCTCGCCCCGCGCGTGCGGGACCACGGCGATCTGCTGGCCCCGCTCCTCGACGCGGACGCGGCGGGATCGCTGCCCTGAGCGACCCTGCCGCGGATCACTTCACGAGGCCCGAGGGGTCGCCGCCCCCCGCGTCTGAAGGGTCACACCCGCACCCACGTCTGCCGGTCCCGGGCCATCGCGTGCAGCGCCTCCACGTCCGCAGGTTTGAGGACGCCACCGAGCCGGGCCAGGCCCTCGACGTCCGTGTCGGTGACGATGCGGGCCTCGCGCAGCGGTGCGGTGACCGTCACGTCGGCGGGTTGGACAAGGGCCAGCACCGGGTGGACCTCGGCGGTCAGGGCGTAGGAGGCGCGGGCGGCGTCGGCGCGGACGCGGCGCAGCACCGGGCGGGGTTCGCGGCGGCCCAGCGCGACCATGGGGTCGGCGACCGTGACCCGCTGCCTGCGGGCGTACAGCGTGTGGACCGCGAAGAGCCCGCCGGGGCCGATCACCAGGTGGTGGACGCGGTCGCCGCCGGGCAGCGGGACCGAGTGCAGGGCGTGCCAGCCGGCGCCGTCGAGCCGGTCCAGGGCCTCCCCCACCGCCTGTTCGGCCGTGAGGGCGCGGCGGCGGGGGTCGGGGCGGAGCCGGTGGGCGGGGCCGGGGTCCCGGTCCAGGGCGATCTGGAGCGCCTCGCCGGGGCGGTTGGGCGCCAGGTCGTCGTCCGGGTGGAGGGACAGCCGAGCCAGTTCCGCGGGGGTCGGCACCGGGGGCGGGCCGATCTCCACCGCTCCGGTCAGAAAGGGTCCGAGGGCGTCGAGGACGTCCTGTCTGCGGTCCTCGCTCAGCAGGTTGACCCGGGATGCCTCACGGTCGTACCAGGCGATGTTCCTGCCGTCCGTGAGGCAGACGTACAGCCGTTCCCGACCGTGGCGCCAGGTCGGTACGACGCGCAGTCCGCTCATGCACCATCACCCCACGACCATGGGAACAGGCTCGGTGCGCCAGGGGCAAGAAGCCGGTTGTCTTTGCCGGTCACCTTTGAAGGGGAGTTGACCCGGGTACCTATGGGTGAGTTGGTGGGGTCTTGGGGAGGCGCCGTTGCGGACGCGTGGGAAGCAGGCCGACGTACCCGCTCCGGAGCATGCGTGGAACGAGGTCGTGCCGGGGCTGTGGATGGGCGGGCACGAGTTCAGGCGGCAGTCCGGGCAGGTCGGGTTCGCCGTCGTACGGGACGAGTTCGATGTCGTGCAGACGCTGCTGAGGCTGCCGGGGCACGGGCCCGACGAGGGGGTCGAGCACCATGTGTGGCCGATTCCCGACGGACCGCTGGACGGCACCCAGCTCGCGGGCGTGATACGGCTGGCACGGGCGGCGTGCGACGCGCTGGCCGCGGGCCGCACGGTCCTCGTCCGCTGCTACCACGGCTACAACCGCTCGGGGCTGGTCGTCGCGCACGCCCTGGTCCGCCAGGGGCACTCGGCGGACGAGGCGATACGGCTGATCCGGTCCCGCCGCTCGCCCTGGGCCCTGCACAACGAGCTCTTCGTCGAGTACCTGCAAGCCGGGCTGCCGACGGCCAGGCTCCTTGAGGAGCTGGCCGAATAATCGTTTCTTCTCGGCCGTGCGCGGGCGCGACCGAGAGGAGCGCAAAAACGGACTTCCCGAAGAATAGGGTGTACGGCGTGCCCCTGACACCCGCCCGTACCCTCCTCGGTGTCGCCCTGCTGCTGTCGAGCGCGGCGGCCTGTGGTGACACGGGCGGGCTGCGGGGCGCCGGACCCACGGCGACCGCGATGAGCCCGGACCGGCTGTGGCCGGATCTGACCCCTGCGGCCAGCCCCGCCTGGGACTACGACGACGGCGAGGCCGAGACCGTACGGGGGCTCACGGCTCCGGGCGACGACATCCACGAGCTGGACCCGGTGGCCGTCGTCCGCGCGGAGATCGCCCAGCACCCGGACTCCTACACGGCCACCAAGGCGCCGTACTACGAGACCACCCGCCGGATGGCCGACTGCGACGAGGGCGCGGCGAAGGGCCGGTGTCCCGTCCTGAAGCCGTACTACCGCGACCTCACCGGCGACGGCCGCGACGACCTGACGCTGGGCTTCCGGCTGCTGCCCGGCAACCAGACGGCCGTCCGCGTCTACACTTTCGCGTCGGGCCGGCTGGTGCGGGTCATGTCCAACGACGACGCGGTGGCCGGGGTGGAGCTGGCCGGTCGTTCCGTGATCATCCGTTCGCCGTCCGACATCGCGGGCTACGAGTACCGCTTCCAGTGGACCTGGGACCCCGACCAGCGCGTGATGCTGCTGACCCACGACGAGCTGCTGCGTACGGGCGGCACGAAGGGCTCGGCCTCGAAGCGGCCGTCGGCGTCCCCGTCCTCGTCCCCGCCCCCGTCATCGTTGTACTCCGCCTCGCCTGCCGTCTCCTCGTCCGCGAGTGGCCGATGAGGCTCGCGCTCCCCCGCCGGGCCGGGACGCTCGCGGCGAAGGCCGCCGCCTTCATCACCGTGATGTGCTGCGCGCTGGCCGCCCTGCTCGGCGTTCTCGTGCACGTGTCGGTGACGAACCAGACCGTCGGCCAGACCCGGGACCTCGCCCTGGACCGGCTGACGGAGGCGACGGCGGCCTTCGAGGCCGGAGACTCGCCGGCCCGGGGGGCCGGCGTCGATCCCCCGGACCTGCCCGGGCCGCTGCGGGAACTGGCGGCGGCCGGGGAGCGCGGCACGATGGTCGGCGAGCATCGCGGGCGCCCCACGATGTGGGCGGCGGGGCCGGTCGACGGCGGGCGGACGCTGGCCGTGGAGGTCGACTACTCGCAGGGCCGGCGGACGATCGACGGACTCGACCGGGCGATCGTGTGGTCGTCGGGGCTGGCGATCGGGGCGACGCTGCTGGTGGGCGCGTTCGCGGTGACCCGGGTGACCCGGCGGCTGCACACCACCGCGCGGGTGGCCCGGCGGATCACCGCGGGCGACCTGGACGCCCGCGTCGACGACCCCCGTACGAAGGATCCGACGCGGCCCCAGGACGAGGTCGCCGCGGTCTCCGCCGCACTGGACTCCATGGCCGCGTCCCTGCAGGGCAAGCTGCTCGCCGAACAGCGGTTCACCGCGGACGTGGCGCACGAGTTGCGCACACCGCTGACCGGGCTGCACGCGGCGGCCGAACTGCTGCCGGCGGGCCGGCCGACCGAGCTGGTCCGGGACCGGGTGGCGGCACTGCGCACGCTCACCGAGGACCTGCTGGAGATCTCCCGCCTCGACACCGGCCGGGAGCGGCTGGAGCTGGACCGGGAGCCGCTGGCAGCGCTGGCCGAGCGGGTGGTGCGGGCGTCGGGGACGGACACGGAGGTCGTGGTCGCTCGGGACGTGGCGGTGGAGACGGACCGGCGGCGGCTGGAGCGGGTGCTCGGGAATCTCGTGGTGAACGCGCACCGGCACGGGCGGGTCCCGGTGGTGCTGACGGTGGACGGTCCGGTGGTGACGGTGCGGGACCACGGGGACGGGTTTCCGGCCTACCTGGTCGAGCACGGGCCGCAGCGGTTCCGTACGGAGGGGGTTTCCAAGGGGCACGGGCTGGGACTGACCATCGCGGTGGGTCAGGCGGAGGTGCTGGGGGCGCGGTTGGTGTTCGCGAACGCTGCGGACGGCGGGGCGGTGGCCACGCTGACGTTGGGTTAGGGCGCTCGGACCCCTTCGGGGCGCCCTCCTATGGACCAGCGTGACGGGCGAGCGTGAGTCGGCACTCCTAATGTGGCGATTAGTCAACTTCGCCCCCTTCATGGAGGTACCGCCATGACCCTGCGTTCCCGCTGCGCCATAGCCGTCACCGTCGGCGCTCTCCTCGCCACCGCGGCCACCGCCGCCCCCGCCTTCGCGAACGACGACTGGGGTCAGGGACAGAGCAACGGCTCGGGACAGAGCCAGAGCGACAACTGGCAGCAGAACCAGAACGGCGATCAGGGACAGAACCAGAACAGCGAGCTGGGACAGACGCAGAACGGCGACTGGGGCCACCACGACAACCAGCGCTTCCACCGGGGCGTCGTCACCGCGAGCTCGCTCGCCCTGCGCAGCGCGCCGACCCGCGGCTCCCAGGTGATCCGGTACGCGGAGAGGGGCGAGATCCTCTCGATCTTCTGCCAGACCCGCGGCCAGAACATCCAGGGCGACCCCCTCTGGTACCAGATCGCGGACGGCATCTGGGCCTGGGGCGCGGCCCGCTACATCGACACCATCGGGCCCACCCCCCGTTGGTGCTGATGCCGGACGGGAACAAGATGCCCCATTTGGGTAGGTTCCGGACATGATCAAGGCCGGAACCACCGTCGTACAGGCGAAGACCCCCGCTGCCGTCGTACGCCTCCCCCGGCGCCGTGGCATCGAACTGGCCCTCATCGTCCTCGCCGTCCTGCTGTCCGTGTACGGCTACTGCGGCGTCGGCCTCGCCAAGAACGGCACCGTCCCGCCCGGCGCCGCGGGGTACGGCGCCGGGCTCGGTGTGCTCGCGCTGCTCGCGCACATCGCGGTGCGCCTGCGCGCCCCGTACGCCGACCCGCTGCTGCTGCCGATCGGCGTCCTGCTCAACGGGGTCGGCCTGGTCCTGATCTACCGGCTCGACCTGGAGACCCCCGGCGACCGGGCGGCGCCCACCCAGCTCGTGTGGTCCACGCTCGGGATCGCCCTGTTCATCGTGGTCGTCCTGCTGTTGCGCGACCACCGTGTCCTGACGCGCTACGCGTACGTCTGTGTGGCCGCCGCGATGGCCCTGCTCATCCTGCCGATCTTCTTCCCCGCGGTGAACGGTGCCCGGATCTGGATCCGGGTCGCCGGGTTCTCCATCCAGCCGGGCGAGTTCGCGAAGGTACTGCTCGCGGTGTTCTTCGCCGCGTATCTGGCGGCCAACCGCAACGCGCTGGCGTACACCGGCCGCCGCGTGTGGCGGCTCCAGCTGCCCACCGGCCGCGTCCTCGGCCCGATCGTCGCCGTCTGGCTGCTGAGCGTGGGCGTGCTGATCCTGGAACGCGACCTGGGGACCTCGCTGCTGTTCTTCGGCCTGTTCGTCGTCCTGCTGTACGTCGCCACCGGCCGCACCGGCTGGATCGCCGTCGGCCTGCTGCTGGCCGCGCTGGGCGCGGTCGCGGTGGGCTGGCTGGAGCCGCACGTGCACAGCAGGGTCGAGGACTGGCTGCACCCCTTCGCGTCGATCGAGGCGGGCCAGGGGCCGAACCAGCTCGCCCAGTCGCTGTTCTCCTTCGCCGCCGGCGGCATCCTCGGCACCGGCCTCGGCCTCGGCCACTCCGTCCTCATCGGCTTCGCCGCCAAGTCGGACTTCATCCTCGCCACGGCGGGCGAGGAGCTGGGCCTGGCGGGCCTGGCGGCGCTCTTCCTCCTCTACGCCCTCCTGGTGGAGCGCGGTTACCGGGCGGGCCTCGCCCTGCGTGACCCCTTCGGACGGCTGCTCGCGGTCGGCCTCGCCTCGATCGTGGCGCTCCAGGTGTTCGTGATCGCGGGCGGGGTGACCGGTCTGATCCCGCTGACCGGCATGGCGATGCCGTTCCTCGCCCAGGGCGGCTCCTCGGTCGTCACCAACTGGGCGATCGTGGCGCTGCTGATCCGGGTGAGCGACTCGGCCCGCAGCCAGTACGACGGGCAGGTGGGGCCGTGACCCGCTACATGCGGCGCTCCGCGTGCTTCTGCGTCCTGCTGCTCGTGGCGCTCCTCGTCAACGCCGCCCGCATCCAGGTCTTCCAGGCCCTCTCCTACGAGGACAACCCGGCCAACCGCCGTCACAGCATCGCCCGTTACGGCCAGCCGCGCGGCGACATCCTCGTCGGCGGGGTACCGGTGACCGGCTCCCGCGACACCGGCGAACAGCTCCGCTACGAACGGACCTACGAGGACGGGCCGTTGTACGCGCCCGTCACCGGGTTCGCCTCCCAGGAGTACGGGACGACCCTGCTGGAGCACTCCGAGGACGGCATCCTGTCCGGCACCGACCCGATGCTGTCGGGCATCCGGCTGTGGAACGACTTCACGCGCTCCGAGCCCTCCGGCGGCGACGTCGTGACCACCCTCGACCGGGCCGCGCAGCAGGCGGCGTACGCCGGACTGCGCGGGCGCAAGGGTGCGGTGGCCGCGATCGAGCCGTCGAGCGGGCGGATCCTGGCGCTGGTGTCGACGCCGTCGTACGACCCGGCGGCACTCTCCGGCAACGACGCGACGGTGGGCCGGTCGTGGGCGCGGCTGAACGGCGACGCGGACAAGCCGATGCTGAACCGGGCGGTCCGGCAGACGTATCCGCCGGGCTCCACCTTCAAGGTGGTGACCGCGGCGGCGGCGCTGGACGCGGGCGTGGTCACCGACGTCGACGCGCGGACCGACTCGCCGGCCCCCTACCGGCTGCCCGGGACGACGACGCGCCTGACGAACGAGTCGGACGGCTGCGAGGACCTCTCGGTGCGGGAGGCGTTCAAGTGGTCGTGCAACACGGTGTTCGCGAAGCTCGGTGTGCGGGTGGGCGTCAGCGACATGACGGCCACCGCGCAGGCCTTCGGCTTCAACGACACGGCGCTCAGGATCCCCTTCTCGGTGGCGCAGAGCACCTTCGACACCTCGGTGGACCGGGCGCAGCTGGCGCTGTCGTCGATCGGGCAGTACAACACGCGGGCCACGCCCCTGCAGATGGCGATGGTCTCGGCGGCGGTGGCCAACGACGGGCAGGTGCGGCTGCCGTACCTGGTGGAGCGGGTCACCCGGCCGAGCGGCGCCACGGTGACGACGGCCGGGCCGCGCCCCGCCCGGCAGGCGATGACCCCGGCGACCGCCGCCCTGCTGAAGGAGCTGATGACGGAGGTGGTCACCAAGGGCACCGGCACCAACGCGGCCATCCCCGGCGCCACCGTCGGCGGCAAGACCGGCACCGCCCAGCACGGCATCGGCAACTCCGGCACGCCGTACGCCTGGTTCGTCTCCTGGGCGCAGGACGACCGTGACATGGAGGCGAAGGTGGCGGTCGCGGTGGTGGTGGAGGACGCGGAGGCGGACCGGGGGGAGATCAGCGGGGGCGGGGACGCGGCGCCGATCGCGCGGGCGGTGATGAAGGCGGTGCTGGACTCGGGGCGCGGCGGGGGCTGAGGCCTCCCGCGCTCAGCGCGCGGCCGCCGCCGTGGACACCTCCTGGACCAGGGCGCTGGGCAGGGCCACGTACGCCGTCACGCCCGAGCCCTGGGTCGGCCGGAGTTCGGCGTGGGCGCCGAGGCGGGCGGCGAGCGCGCCGACGACGTGGTGGCCGAGGAAGCGGGTGGGGGCCTTGAGGAAGGCATCGCGGCCCAAGAGCACGGCGTTGGCCTCGGCCATGCGGGCGGCGGTCATGCCGATGCCCCGGTCGACGACGGCGAGGCAGTACTCGGCGCCGTCCCGCCAGCCGTAGACCTCGACGGGCTGGTTGGGCGGGCTGAACATCAGGGCGTTCTCCACCAGCTCGGCCAGCAGGTGGGAGAGTTCGGCGACGCAGTGGCCGCGCACCCGGCAGGGCTGCACGTCGGTGACGGCGACGCGCTGGTACTGCTCCACCTCGGCCACGGCCGACTGCACGACCTCGTGGACGGCGACCGTGCCCCGCCAGACCCGGCCCGGGGACTCCGCGCCGGCCAGCACGAGCAGCGACTCGGCGTTGCGCCGCATGCGGGTGGCCAGGTGGTCGAGTTCGAAGAGCTCGGCCAACGCCTCCGGGTCGAGCTCCTGGCTCTCCAGGGTGGTGATCAGACCGAGCTGACGGTTGAGCAGCGCCTGGTTGCGGCGCCCGAGGCTGGTCAGGGACTCGGTGCTGTTGCGGCGCAGGACGGCCTGTTCGGCGGCGAGGTCGACTGCGGTCCGTTCGACGTTGCGCAGGGCGGCGGCCAGGCGGGTGATCTCCCGTGCGCCGCCCGGGAGTTCGGGCTTCCCGGGCTCGGGCGGGAGCGGGGCGTCGGGGTCGGCCTCCTGGATGCGCCGCACGGCGGCGGGCAGTCCGGCTCCGGCGACGGCGTCCGCCTCGTCGGCGAGGGCGCCCAGGGGGCGGGTGATGGAGCGGGCCGAGAAGAGGGCCAGCGCGGTGGCCACGGCGAGGATCAGTGCGCCGAGGGCGAGGAAGCCGACGAGCTGCCGCGTGGCCGCGTCCCCGGTGTCCTCGGCGCGGCCCCGTACGTCGTCGCCGGTCTGCTTCTGCACGCCGTGCAGATCGTCGACGAGGGTGGTCATGTCGGCCCACCAGCGGGCGGGCGCGACCGAGAGGGCGGAGCCGTCGGCACCGCCCTCGGCCTGCTGCTCGTAGCCGGTGACCCGGCGGGCGGCGGCGGTCGCGAAGGCGTCGTCGAGGCCGGACTCCTGCCCGGAGGTGGCGAGTTCACGGAACTGGCCGAGCGCGGCGAGCCGGGCGGCGCGGATCTCGGTGAAGTCCAGGTACTCGCCGGAGCGGAAGCGTCCGGCGGCGAACACGCCGTTGAGGGAGCCGCGTTCGAGGGCGACGGCCTCGGTGGCGCGGGCCAGCGCCTGGAGGGCCTGCACCCCCTGGGCGATGTGGCGGTCGCCGTCGGGCGCGCCGGCCGACTCGGCGTCGATCAGGGCGGTGACGGCCTTGGTGTAGGCGGTCAGGGTGGCGGTTCGGCCGGCGTCGCCGGCGTCGACGTCGGCGCGGGTCGAGGTGAGTGCCGCGAGGGGCCCCTCGGCGGCGTCGAGGGCGGCGACGGTGGTGCCGGGCAGTTCCCCGCGCTCGTCGTCGAGCACCGTCCGCAGTTCCTCGCGGGCCTTCTCAGTACGGTCCCGCTGTGTGCGCACGTCGTCGCGGTACTCCTGGGCACCGCCCAACAGCCCGCTGGTGAGGCCGCGTTCGCGCTGTACTTCGTGGACGAGGTCCTGCACGCGCAGCAGGACGCCGACGTGCGACTCGGTCGCCCGGGCGTCGGACCAGTCGGCGGCGCGGCCGGCGGCGCCGAGTCCGATGAGGGCGAGCAGCAGGCAGGTCGGGACGGCCAGCACGATGGCCATGCGTCCGCGGATGGAGTTCCAGCCCGGCAGGGTGGACGGCCTCGGGCGGTTCGGGCGATGGGTGGTCGATACGTTCCCCGTCATGCCCCGTGAGGCTACGGGCGGGCGGGTCAGAAGGCGGTTTCTGGAGCGTAAGCCGACGGTGCACAGGTACTCACTCGGGCGGTGGCCGGGTTGTGAAAGACGGACAATGCCCATCTGATGAGACAGGGTCTAGGCCGCTCGCGGACTCCCGACCTATCGTTCGGTCCATGACGACAGCCGCCCCGCACGAACTCGCCCAGGTGAACATCTCCCGACTCAAGGCCCCTTTGGACTCACCGCAGTTGAAGGACTTCGTGGACGCCCTCGACTCCGTCAACGCGGACGCCGAGGCCGCCGACGGTTACGTCTGGCGACTGCAGAGCGAGGGCGGCGACGCGACGGACTTCCGTGTCTTCGACGACGACTGGCTGATCATCAACCTGACGGTGTGGCGGGACTCGAACGCGCTGACGGCGTTCATGTACCAGGGAGACCACCGCGAGATGCTCGCCCGGCGCAATGAGTGGTTCGAGCGCCCGACTGAGGCGATGACGACCCTGTGGTGGGTGCCGACGGGCCACCGCCCGACCATCGCCGAGGCGGAGGCCCGTCTGCTGCACCTGCGGGCGAACGGCCCGACGCCGTACGCCTTCACCCTGCGGACGTCGTTCCCGCCGGGGACGGCGGAGCCGGTGGCCGGGGAGGTTCCCGAAGGTCTGGGGTGCTCGGTGTAGGGCCTGCCCGGGTCAGTCGACCGGCTTCCGCATCTCGGAGCGGATCCGGAGGGTGGTCTCGGCGGCCGCGTCCAGGTCGATCTCGGAGGGGGCCTGCGTGTAGGTGTCCGCGGCCACCTCCGCGACGACGGCCGCCGTGTTGCCGTCCGCCCAGGCGCAGACCGGGTAGGTCATCTTCGTACCGAGCCGCTGCTGGGTGACGACCTGGCAGGAGATGGTGATGTCCGAGCCGGCCGGACGGAAGTCCCGCGGCGGGGCGGCGAGGCTCGCGCTCTCGGCCTCGGCGGCGCCCTCCAGCATGCTGTCGCGGTCGCCGTCGGGGTTCTTGAACTGGCCGTACATGCCCGAGACCATCAAGGCGCCTTTGGTCTCGTCGCCGCCCGCGCCGTAGGTGCCGACCTTGGCGTCGACGACCTTGGCGTCCCAGGCGCCGTCCATCTCGTCCTCGACCGACTGACCCTCGACGTCGGAGAGGTCCTCGGTCATCCGGTAACGGCCGTCCAGCAGCGTCCCGGGCAGCGTCAGGGCGTACTCGGACGCCGGGTATCCGCCGCCGACCCGCACGCCGATGCCCACCGCGATCACGGCGACGACCCCGCCCACGATGCCGAGAACGAGCCCGGTCCTGGTCTTCTTCGGGGCCGGCGGGACCCAGCCGCCGGACTGCTGCGGGTACGGGGCGCCGTAGGGCGGGGCAGGCTGATGGCCGTAGGGCTGCTGCTGCGGGTACGGGGCGCCGTAGGGGCCCTGCGGCGGCGGCCCGCCGTACGGGTTCTGCGGTGGATACGGGCTCTGCGGCGGGGTGGGTGTGGACACGTCAGAACGTTACTGCACTCGCGGGGACACAGGCGCCGCGTCAACAAGTCGCGCGAGGGGGATTGACGAGCTTGCTGACAGGCAGTCTCATAAGACGCGCGGGAGTGAACCGCCGGTAACAGACGACGAGGTCGACGACGAGGTGGATCAGCCATGACGACCCTGACCGAAGCCGACGCGCTCGACGGGCTGCGTGACGCGCTCGGGCTGCTCAAGGACCGGGAGCAGGTGGCCGAGCGGCTGCTCGCCTCCTCCGCGAAGCACTCCTTCGACCCGGACAAGGAGCTCGACTGGGACGCGCCCTTCGAGGAGGGCAAGTGGTTCTGGCCGCCGGAGCTGGTCTCGCTCTACGACACCCCGATGTGGAAGCGGATGAGCGAGGAGCAGCGGATCCTGCTCTCGCGGCACGAGGCCGCCGCGCTCGCCTCGCTCGGGATCTGGTTCGAGCTCATCCTGATGCAGCTGCTCGTGCGGCACGTCTACGACAAGGCGGCGACGAGCGCACACGTGCGGTACGCCCTCACCGAGATCGAGGACGAGTGCCGGCACTCCAGGATGTTCGCCCGGCTGATCTCGCACGGCGACACGCCCTGGTACCCGGTGAGCCGGGCACACCAGCACCTCGGGCGCCTGTTCAAGACCATCTCCACCACCCCGGGTTCCTTCACCGCCACCCTGCTCGGCGAGGAGGTCCTCGACTGGATGCAGCGGCTGACCTTCCCGGACGAGCGGGTGCAGACCCTGATCCGCGGGGTGACCCGGATCCACGTGGTCGAGGAGGCCCGCCATGTGCGGTACGCCCGCGAGGAGCTGCGGCGCCAGATGGTGACGGCGCCCAGGTGGTCGCAGGAGTTCACCCGGGTCACCTCCGGCGAGTTCGCGCGGGTGTTCTCGGTGGCGTTCGTGAACCCCGAGGTCTACACGAACGTGGGACTGGACCGGCACGAGGCCCTGGCACAGGTGAAGGCGAGCGGGCACCGGCGGGAAGTCATGCAGACCGGCGCGAAGCGCCTGACCGACTTCCTCGACGACATCGGGGTGCTGCGCGGGGTGGGACGACGGCTGTGGCGGTCCTCCGGCCTGCTGGCCTAGCGTCGGCCTGAGGACCGGTACCGGTCGAGGTCGGCCGGTACCGGCCGGTTCACGGTCGACCGTTACCGGCCGGTTCGCCCGGTTACCGGCGGAGGCGCGCCGGTTACGCTGCCCGTCATGACGTCCTCCGCCCCCACCCCCGCCTACCGCCGCCTCAGCGTCGAGGAGCGACGCAGCCAACTGCTCGACGCCGCGCTGTCGCTCTTCGCGCACCGGCTCCCCGAGGACGTGTCGCTCGACGACGTGGCGGAAGCTGCCGGGGTGTCGCGCCCGCTCGTGTACCGGTACTTCCCGGGCGGCAAGCAGCAGCTGTACGAGGCCGCCCTCCGGTCCGCCGCCGAGGAACTGCAGAAGTGCTTCGACGAGCCCCACGAGGGGCCCCCGCTCCCCCGCCTCGCCCGCGCCCTGGACCGTTACCTCGACTTCGTCGACCAGCACGACGCCGGCTTCAGCGCCCTCCTCCAGGGCGGCAGCGTGGTCGAGACCTCCCGCACGACGGCCACGGTGGACGGCGTACGGCGGGCCGCAGCCGAGCACATCATGCGGCACCTGGAGGTCACCGACCCCGGTCCCCGGCTGCGGATGACCGTCCGCATGTGGATCACGGCCGTCGAGGCCGCCTCCCTGATCTGGCTGGACGAGGACAAGCAGCCGCCCGCCGGCGAGCTGCGGGACTGGCTCGTGGAACAGTTCGTGGCGGTCCTGTCGGTGACGGCGCGGCGCGATCAGCAGACCTCGGCGCTGGTGGAGACCCTGGCCGCCGGTGGCTGAGACCGCCGGCGGATGGCCGACACTGGTGCCGTGAAGAGCGAAGACACCCCCTTCGAGGGCGGCCCCATGGACGGCCGGGTGCTGCCCGTCCTGCTGGGCGCCACCGGGCACCCGCCCAAGACCTACCGCATCCCCGTCCCCGACGCCGCCGGCGGCCCGCCGACCGTGCTGGTCTACCGCCGGGTCCCGCGCGCGCACAGCAAGCGTCTCGGACTCCACCAGGGATGGAAGTACGCGTACGACCCCACCGGACAGGCCGGCCGGCGCAGGTGGCCCTGGTCCAAGCCGGACGCCACCGACGGGTGACCCCGTTGCGCCGAACCGCGCACACTCGGCGCGCGGACCCGCCACCCACGTCCCATGCTCGCGGTGCGGAGCGGAAGTGCTGCCCCGCATCGGAGGTGATGACGTGTCAGGAAGGCTTCTCCGCCTCGTCTGTACGGCGGCGATGGCGGCCGGAACCGTCCTCGCACCCCTGCCCGCCGCGGCCGTGCCCGAGCCCCCGGAACCCGCTCGGCGTTCCGTCGCCGAGCTGCTGACGGACCTTCAGGGGCTGTACCAGGAGGCCGAGCGGGCCACCGAGACGTACAACGCCACCGAGGAGAAGCTGAAGCAGCGGCGCGCCGAGGTGAGGCGCCTGGACGCCGAGCTGTCGCGCGCCCGGCTCTCGCTGCACGACAGCCGCAGGGCGGCCGGCCGGCTGGCCCGGCACCAGTACCAGAACAGCACCGACATCTCCCCGTACGTCCGGCTGCTTCTCGCCCGCGACCCCGAGCACGCCCTCGGCCAGGGGCATGTGATCGGCCGGCTGGCCCGCGAGCGCGCCGAGACCGTGGGCCGCCTGACCGGCAGCGAGAAGAGGGCCGACGGCCTGGCCCGCGCGGCCCGCAAGGCCCTGGACGGCCAACTCACGCTGGCCGTCCGGCAGAAGAAGGAGCGGGACGCCGTGGAGAAGCGGCTGAAGGAGGTCGAGGAGCTGCTCGCCTCGCTCAGCGCGGAAGAGCTCGCGGCGATGGCCGAGTTCGAGAAGAACGGCATCGCGAAGGCCCAGGACGCGTTCATGGCGTCCGGCGCCCTCAGCAGCGAACGCAAGCCGTCGGCGGAGGGCGACCGGGCGGTGCGGTACGCCGTGCGCCAGCTGGGGAAGCCGTACGAGTGGGGGGCGGAGGGGCCCGCGTCGTACGACTGCTCGGGGCTGACCTCCGAGGCCTGGGGGCGGGCCGGGGCACCCATCCCCCGGACCAGCCAGGAGCAGTGGGCCGAGCTGGAGCGGATCCCGCTGGAGGAGCTGCGGCCCGGGGACCTCGTCGTGTACTTCCGCGAGGCCACCCACGTGGCGATGTACCTCGGCGACGGGATGGTGGTGCAGGCGCCGCGGCCGGGCGCGAAGGTCAAGGTGTCGCCGATCGCGGCCAACCCGGTCCTCGGGGCGGTGCGGCCCGATCCGGGCGGGGAGCCCCTGCTGCGGTACACGCCGCCGGAGCTCCCCGAGGACGCTCTGGAGGGGTCGGACGAGGGTTACGCGCCCGCGGCCCCCGAGACCTCCATCAGGTAGCCCTCGGTCTTCCTCGGGTCGTAGAAGAAGTTCTCGAAGTCGGCCGGGTCGTCGAAGGCGTTGGCGAAACGATCAGCCACCGGCGGCAGCTGCCCCGCCGCCCCGATCAGGTTCAGCACGTGCTCCGGCGGCGGGGCGAGCATCGCGTTCGTCCACTTGGTGACGTGCTGCGCGGTGTCCCAGTACCGGTCGAACGTCGCCCGCATCCACTCCTCGTCGAACTCCTCGTCCCCGCGCTCGACGATCGACGCGAGATACGCCGCCGCGCACTTGGACGCCGAGTTGGAGCCCTGACCGGTGATCGGGTCGTTGGCGACGACCACGTCGGCGACGCCGAGGACCAGGCCGCCGCCGGGGAGGCGGCCGACGGGGTTGCGGACGGTCGGGGCGTAACGGCCCGCCAGGGTGCCGCCCGCGTCGGTGAGCTCGGCCTTCGTGGCGCGCGCGTACTCCCAGGGGAGGTACCGCTCCATGAGTTCCAGGGTCAGGGAGAGGTGCTCCGCCGGGTCCTTCACACCGTTGAAGACGTCCAGCGGGCCGCCGGGTATGCCCTCCCAGAAGAGGATGTCGGCGCGGCCGGAGGTGGTGAGGGTCGGCATGACGAACATCTCGCCGACACCGGGGACCAGGTTGCAGCGGACCTCCTCCATGTCCGGGTGCTCCGGGCGCGGGCCCAGACCGTGGACGTAGGCGACGGCGAGGGCGCGCTGCGGCTCGCTGTAGGGGGACCGCTCGGGGTCGCGGGCGAACATCGACACCAGCTCGCCCTTGCCCGCCGAGACCAGCACCAGGTCGTACGTACGGGAGAAGTAGTCGAGGTCGCCGACCGCCGCGCCGTGGATGACCAGCTGGCCGCCGCGCTGCGCGAACGTCTCCATCCAGCCGGCCATCTTCACCCGCTGGTCGACCGACTGCGCGTACCCGTCGAGCGTGCCCACCCAGTCGATCGCGCGGGCCGCGGGGCCCTCTTCCCACGAGCCCGGGGCGGCGACCGAGACGCCGAGTCCTTGGATCTTCGGGGCCTGGGACTCCCAGAAGTTCAGCTGGAGATCGCGCTCGTGCTGGAGTGCCGTGTGGAACATGCACTGCGTCGACATGACCCGGCCGGTACGGATCTCGTCCGCGGTCCGGTTGGACATCAGGGTGACCTCGTATCCCTGCGACTGGAGGCCGAGGGCGAGCTGGAGTCCGGACTGACCGGCTCCGACGACGAGTATCTTCCGCATACGGGACTGTTCTCCTACTCGGGTGTGACGTCCAGCGCGTGGCCCACCAGAGCCAGGAGGGTCTCGATGGCCGAAATCCGGCGGCGCGCATCCATGATCATTACAGGTATGTGCGCGGGGACCGTCAATGCCTCCCGCACGTCCTCGGGCTCGAACCGCTCGCTGCCGTCGAAGTGGTTGACCGCCACGATGTACGGCAGCCCGCAGCTCTCGAAGTAGTCGAGCGCGGGGAAGCAGTCCTTGAGGCGCCTCGTGTCCGCGAGGACGACGGCGCCGATCGCGCCGCGCACCAGGTCGTCCCACATGAACCAGAACCGCTGCTGGCCCGGCGTGCCGAACAGGTAGAGCACCAGGTCGTCGTCGAGCGTGAGGCGGCCGAAGTCCATGGCCACGGTGGTGGTCAGCTTGCCGGGCGTGGCGGTGAGGTCGTCGTGCTCCTCGCTCGCCTCGGTCATCAGCGCCTCGGTCTGCAGGGGCGTGATCTCCGACACGGCGGTGACCAGCGTGGTCTTGCCGACGCCGAACCCGCCCGCCACGACTATCTTCGTGGCTATCGGGGCGCGGGTGCGGTCCGTCTGCCAGGGCTGTACGGGCCCCTCGTCCTCGAGAAGCGGGGAGACGCCAACGGCGTCAGAGACGACGGAGTCCACTCAGCACCCTTTCCAGCAGAGCCCGGTCCGGCCGCCCCGTGCCGTGACCGGTTCCTGTTCCGTACACCCGGATCCTTCCCTGGTCCGCGAGGTCGCTGAGGAGCACCCGGACCACGCCGAGCGGCATCTTCAGCAGCGCGGCGATCTCCGCCACCGTGCGCATACGGCGGCACAGTTCGACGATGGCCCGCATCTCCGGCATGACCCGGGTGTTGAGCGAACCGTTCGTCAGTTCCCTGCGCTCCTCGGCGGCCTCGATCGCGGCGGTGGTGGCCACGAACGTCTCCACGAGGAGAACGTGCCCGAAGCGGGTACGGCCGCCGGTGAGCGAGTAAGGGCGCACCCGCGCCGGCTTGCGGTCGGAACCGCGCACGGGGAGCCTCTTCGGCGTACTGCTCATCGGGTACTCCCCGTCGGCGTCGACTCGTGCTCCAGGGATTGCCGCAGCTCGCTGCGGAGTTCGGGCGTCAGGACGTGGCCGGCCCGGCCCACGAACAACGCCATGTGGTACGCCACGACACTCATGTCGCAGTCGGCGGCACCGTGCACACCGAGCAGCGAACCGTCGCTGATCGACATGACGAACAGGCTGCCCTCGTCCATCGCGACCATGGTGTGCTTCACCGGGCCGGAGTCCATCAGCCTGGCGGCGCCGATGGTGAGGCTGCCGACGCCGGACACGATGGTGGCCAGGTCGGCGGAGGAGCCGCGCGGGCCGGTGGGCTTGTCCGCTCGGGTCTCTCGCGCCTCGGCGTTGCGGCCGGGGTCGGAGGAGAGCAGGAGCAGGCCGTCGGAGGAGACGACGGCGACCGACCGGATGCCGGGCACCTCCTCGACGAGATTGGTCAGCAGGAAATGAAGATTGCGGGCCTCACGGCTCAGTCCGAAGGTACTGGGCGCGGTCAACTGCTTGCCTCCTCGGCTGTGCCCCCCGTGGCTTCTTCGGATGCTGCGGATTCCCTGACGGGTGCCTTGTGTTGGCCCGTCTGTTCGGAGATCTCCGTCTCTACGTCTCGGTAGCCGGCCTCCGCCCCCCGGCGGAAGCCGCCCAGGCGGCGGCGGAGCGCTTCGGCGTCCACGGATCCACCGCGTTGCCGCTGCGCTGGGGCAGGTGCGGTGATCTTCGGGGTGCGCTTGGGCAGACCCTTGTCTGTGACGAGCTCCTCCGGTTCGTCGGGGACTCGCTCGTGTTCCGTCTCGGCCTCGGCCCCGAGGGATCCGGCCTCGCTGCCGAGGGATCCGTCCTCGGCGTCGGGGGATTCGGTCCCGCCGTCGAGAGGTTCGGCCCGGCCCGCACCGGCCGTGGCGCTGTCGTCGCCGGCCGCGGCGGGTTCGGGGATCAGGAGCTCCATCGTGGTCTCGACGGGCGCCTCCCCCTCCCGCTGCCGTACGGCCGTCTCCGCGAGCGCGACCAGCGGGTCGTCGTGCTCCGAACGGCCGTAAAGGATGTTGGAGTTGACCTCCGCGTCCGCGCCCGGCAGGGAGAAGCCGTGGGTGCCGCCGCCGGCCGTGTGCGAGGACGCGGAAGGGACGGCGGCGGTCGGCGCGGGCGCCAGCAGGGTCTTCGGCAGGACGACGACGGCCGCGATGCCGCCCTGCTTCTGCTCGCGCAACCGCACGCGGACGCCGTGCCGGTGGGCGAGGCGGGCGACGACGTACAGGCCGAGACCGAGGCCTTCCTCGTCGCCCTGGTCGTAGGAGTCGTACGTCGTCTCGGGGGCGAAGTCGGCGAGGCGGGCGTTGAGCTGGGTCAGGCGGTCGCCGGTCATGCCGATGCCCTCGTCCTGGACGGACAGCATGACCTCGCCGCTCTCCAGGAGCCAGGCGGAGACCTCGACGGGCAGGTCGGGCGGGGAGAACGAGGTGGCGTTCTCCATGAGTTCGGCCAGCAGGTGGGAGAGGTCGTCCGCGGCGAACCCGGCGATGTGGGCGTGCGGCGGCAGGGCGGCGATGCGGACCCGCTCGTAGCGCTCGATCTCGCTGACCGCGGCGCGCACGACGTCGACGAGCGGGACGGGGCCGGCGGTCTGCTGGACGTGTTCGGTTCCGGCGAGGACGAGGAGGTTCTCGCTGTGCCGGCGCATGACCGTGGCGAAGTGGTCGAGCTTGAACAGCGTGGCGAGCCGGTCCGGGTCCTGCTCGCGCTCCTCCAGGCCCTCGATGACGGCGAGTTGCCGCTCGACGAGGCCCAGGGTGCGCAGCGCGAGGCTGACGAAGGTGGCGCCGATGCTGGTGCGCAGCCGCTCCATCTGGGCGGCGGACTCGGCGAGTTCGGCCTTGAGCTGCTCGCGGGCGTCGGCCATCTTCTGCCGCTGGCCGACCAGGTGCTTGCGGTCGGCCTCCAGGGTGGAGACCCGCTCGACGAGGGCGGCCGCGTGCGCGTGCAGGGCGTTGACCGAGCGGACGACCTGGGCGAACTCGTCGTTGCGGCCGGTGAAGGCGACCGGTTCCTCAGCGGTCGGGTCCTCGGCTCCGGCGAGGCGGGCCGAGCCCCGGCGCAGCACGGACAGCGGCCGGGTGAGCGTGCGGGCCATGGCGGTGGCGATGCCGACGGTCAGCAGCATCAGGGCGCCGAGGACGGCGATGCGGATCTCCAGCGCGGTGACGTCGTCGTCGCGCAGCTGGGCGAGGTCCTTGACCCGGCGGTCGTAGAGAGCGGCCTCCGCGCCGCGCATCGCGTCGATGCGGGCGGAGAGGGCGGCGTCGACCTTGGTGGCGCTGGTGGCGAGCTCGCCGTCGGACAGGGCCGGCTGGTCGGTGAGGGTGGCGAGGTACTTGTCGGCGGAGTTGACCTCGGGGCCGGTCACCGTGGCGTCGTAGCGCGCCTTGGCGTCGGCGGGCGCGGTCTCGGCGAAGTCGGCGAGGGCGGCGTCGGAGCGCAGGCGGGCCTGCTGGGCGGCGGCGGCGAGGGCGTCGCGCTGCTTGGCGTCGGCGTTCGAGGAGGTGGTCTCGGTGGACGGCAGGCCGGTGACCGGGTCGATCACGGTCTGCGTCGTCGTCGGCACGGCGAGGGCCGCCAGGAGCAGCCCGCGGGTGGCGGCGGCCTGCTGGACGGCGGAGTCCAGCTCGGCGAGGGCGTATCCGCCGGAGCCCGCGCGGGGCGGCAGTTGTTCGGCCAGGTGCTCGGCGAGCCGGTGCAGGTCGGTGATGGCGGCGGAGTACGCCTGGTGGGCTTCGAGGGCACTGCTCTTGCCGCTCAGCGCCGCCCGGCGGACGGCCGCGATGCCGTCGAGGTCGCCGCGTACTCCGGCGGGCAGGTCGGTGTCGGCGTGCAGCTCCTCCACCTGCCGGTCGACCCGGGCGCTGCGCTGCTCGCTGGGCGCCTTGGACTTGGGGCGGCCGGCCGCGATGTACGGCGTCACCTCGTCGCGCTCGTCGGAGAGCGAGTGGGCGAGCGCGAGGGCGTCCTGGGTCTGCTCGGCGAGGACCACCAGGTCCTGGGAGTCGCTGAGCTCCCCGGAGGCGGTGACCAGGGAGGGCGCGCCGGCCCCGGCGATGGCGGCGGCCACCACGGCGACGGCGAGAATGAGCCGGGTGCGGACGTGGGTGGCCCGGCCCTTGCCGACGGGGGTGCTCGGGGCGCCGGGGGTGCCGGACGGACCGGGGACGGGGGTGCCGGGCGTGCTCTCCACGCCTTTTTCGGAGGCCGCCTTCTTGCCTGTACGACGAGGCCGCGTCTTCTGCACCGGTGCTCGCATTCCTGACTCGTGAGTACCCATGGGCCGGGTTACGCAACGTCACCGGGTGTCGACTCTGCGTACGCCCGGTACGGTCCCCGACCCTCCCAGTGCCGGTGGGCGGTGACCGCGCATCGCTGGACCCGCCACCCGAAGGAGTGAACCTCGGAGGAGAGTTGGCGGGCAAGTTCCTCCGGCTCGTGCGGCACCCTTGCACGGTGGGCCGGTTGGACGTCGGCGGCGGGCGGTGGCAGGATTCGCCGCCACGTCTGCCCGGAGCGAACCATTCCACCCCAAACCAGGCGCCTGACCTGCGCGGCTGCGGCAATTCGGCGGCCGATGCCAGACTTCTGCGCACCTTGTGAAGAGCTCGTGCAGACTGGCCGGATGCGCATGGAACTTGTTTCGGAGCCCGGCGATCCGGCCCGCCCCAACGAGGACTTCGCCGGCGTCGCCCTACCGGCTGCCGGGCTGGGCGGTGTGCTCGTGCTCCTGGACGGCGTGACACCTCCGCTGGGTGCGACGGGCTGCCTGCATCCGGTGCCCTGGTTCACCTCACGCCTCGGCGGGGCGCTGACCGAACTGGCCCTTTCCTGCCGAGATGTGACGCTGCCGGACGTCCTTTCCCGGGCCATTCTTCGAACAGCCGAGGCCCATCACACCACTTGTGATCTTTCTCACCCACGCACCCCGCAGGCAACGGTGGTTGTGGCCCGCTGGTCGCCGGAGTCGGTGGAGTACCTGGTCCTGTCGGACTCGGCACTGCTGATCGAGTCCCCCGACGGCACGGTGACCGCTCAGCTGGACGACCGCCTCTCCCGCCTCCCTCGCTCCGCCCTCGCGACGGACGCCCTGGTCGACTCCACGGTCCGCAACAAGGAGGGCGGCTTCTTCACGGCGGCGGCGGATCCGTCGGTGGCGGAGCGGGCGGTGACGGGCGTGCTCCGGCGCTCGGAGGTGCGGGCGCTGGCCGCCCTGACGGACGGGGCGACGCGGTGGGTGGAGCGGTTCCGGGAGGGGGACTGGGGGGACTGCTTCACGTTCGTACGCAAGGAGGGGGCGGGGGATCTGGTGGAGCGGGTGCGCGAGCTGGAGCGCGGGGATGCGGAGAGCCGGGAGTTCCTCGGCCGCGGCAAGACGCATGACGACGCGAGCGTGGTGTACGTGGAGCTGTGACGCGGACTCCCCCGTCGAGGCCCCGCTCCTACTTCTCCATCCCCCGGTTCAACTGCTGCAGCAAACGCGCCAGTTCCCCGACCTCGCGCGGATCCCAGTCGGCGAGCCGCCCGGCGTACCGCGCCCGGCGGGCCTCGCGCACCCGCCGTACCCGGCCCTGGCCCTCCTGGGTGAGCGCGACCAGCCAGGCCCGGCCGTCGGCCGGATCGGGTTCCCGGGCCACCAGCCCGAGCTCCTCCAGGGCACGCAGTTGGCGGGACATGGTCGCCTTGCCGACGCCGATGTACGCGGCGAGCTCCGTGGCCCGCTGGCGGCCGCACTCGTCGAGGCGGATGAGGAGGCCGTACGCCGCCGACTCCAGGTCCGGGTGGACCTCGCGGGCCATCTCGCCCTGGTTGGCCCGGGCACGCCGCAGCAGGACGGTCAGTTCGCGCTCCAGCGCCAGGAACGCGGGCTGGTCCACACCGCTCGCGGACCCACCCCCGGAGGGGGGACCCCCGGACGCGACTCCGCCTCCGTCGCCGTTTCCGTTGTCGTGCACGTCAGCCCCTGCCTCGGATTTTCCCGGTCCTGAAAGTTCGCCGCCGAACGCCGTCATCGCCGCAGCTCCGCCAGTATTTCGCAGGGCTGGACCAACGGCAGCGTCCGGACCTCCTTCCGCCCCGGTGTTCCGGCGTGCGCAACCCGCTTCACCGGGCCTGACTGGCATGCCCACGCCAGCAACAGGATGACGGCGGATCGTGCCCTGTCACCCGCCTCCCCCTGCCACCGAGCACCACCGAGCCATCGAAGGCACGCTGTGTACGTGCTCAGACACCATGTGCCCAGACCCGACGTGCTCCGCGCCCTCCGCCCCCTCCGCCCCCTCCATCCCCGGCGCCACTTCCTCGCCGGCCTCCTGCTCGCCGCCCTGCCACTCGCCCTCACCGCCCCGGCCTCCGCGGAGACCGCCCCCAGCCCCGCCCGCGGCACCGCCCGCATGGGCATGGGCGTCCTCACCCACGACGGCCAGAGCGGCGTCCCCGCCGACACCCGCGCCGCCCACACCGAGGGCGTCGACGTCTCCAGCCACCAGGGCAACGTCGACTGGCCGACGTTGTGGGGCAGCGGGGTCAGGTGGGCCTACGCGAAGGCGACCGAGGGGACCTACTACACGAACCCGTACCACGCCCAGCAGTACAACGGCTCGTACGACGTCGGCATGATCCGCGGCGCGTACCACTTCGCCACCCCGGACACCGCGGCCGGCGCGGCCCAGGCCGACTACTTCGTCGACCAC
This sequence comes from Streptomyces sp. NPDC033131, assembly GCF_055578365.1. Classification (NCBI taxonomy): domain Bacteria; kingdom Bacillati; phylum Actinomycetota; class Actinomycetes; order Kitasatosporales; family Streptomycetaceae; genus Streptomyces; species Streptomyces sp. NPDC033131. Next base: position 673,309 of record NZ_JBVIPA010000001.1, on the reverse strand, counting down.
GGCGGCGGCTGGTCGCAGGACGGCAGGACGCTGCCCGGCGTGCTCGACATCGAGTGGAACCCGTACGGCGACGCCTGTTACGGCAAGACGCAGAGCGCGATGGTCGGCTGGATCCGTGACTTCCTGAACCAGTACAAGGCGCGCACGGGCCGGAACGCCGTGATCTACACCGCCACCAGCTGGTGGACGCAGTGCACCGGCGACCACGCGGGCTTCGCCGCCGCCCATCCGCTGTGGATCGCCCGCTATGCCCCGACGGCGGGGACGCTGCCGGCCGGCTGGAGCGGCTACACCATGTGGCAGTACACGTCCTCCGGCCCGACCGTCGGCGACCACGACAAGTTCAACGGCGCACTGGACCGGGTCCTGGCTCTCGCCAACGGCTGACACCCCGGAACGGACAGGCGAAGGCCCGGGCCTCCCTCACGAGAACCCGGGCCCTGCCTCATCCGGCGACGTCCGTCACGCCGCCACCGGAACCTCCGGCGCGGCCCCGTGTGTCGCCGGGGACAGCGCCAGCTCCAGGACCTGGCGGACGTCCGTGACGGCGTGGACGTCCAGCTTGTCCAGCACCTCGGCCGGGACGTCGTCCAGGTCGGGCTCGTTGCGCTTCGGGATGATGACGGTGGTCACCCCTGCCCGGTGCGCGGCGAGCAGCTTCTGCTTCACGCCGCCGATCGGCAGGACCCGGCCGGTCAGCGAGACCTCACCGGTCATCGCCACGTCCGTACGGACCAGCCGGCCCGACAGCAGCGACGCCAGCGCCGTCGTCATCGTGACGCCCGCGCTCGGGCCGTCCTTGGGCACCGCGCCCGCCGGGAAGTGGATGTGCACGCCCCGGTCCTTCAGGTCGGCCACCGGCAGTTCGAGCTCGGCGCCGTGCGAGCGCAGGAAGCTCAGCGCGATCTGCGCCGACTCCTTCATCACGTCACCCAGCTGGCCGGTCAGGGTCAGCCCCGCCGCGCCGGTCTCCGGGTCGGCCAGTGACGCCTCGACGAACAGGACGTCACCGCCCGCTCCCGTGACCGCGAGGCCCGTCGCCACGCCCGGCACCGCGGTGCGGCGCTCCGCCGGGTCCTGCGCGGACTCGGGCACGTGGTGCGGCCGGCCGATCAGGGCGCGCAGATCCTCGTCCCTGACGGTGAACGGCAGCTTCCGCTCGCCCAGTTCGTGCTGGGCCGCGATCTTGCGCAGCAGCCGTGCGACGGACCGCTCCAGGTTGCGGACGCCCGCCTCACGCGTGTACTCGCCGGCGAGCTTGCGCAGCGCGCTCTCGTCGAGCGTGACCTCGGCCTTCTCCAGCCCCGCCCGCTCCAGCTGACGCGGCAGCAGGTGGTCGCGCGCGATGACGACCTTCTCGTCCTCGGTGTAGCCGTCGAGGCGGACCAGCTCCATACGGTCGAGCAGCGCCTCCGGGATGGCCTCCAGCACGTTCGCGGTGGCCAGGAAGACGACGTCCGACAGGTCCAGCTCCACCTCCAGGTAGTGGTCCCGGAAGGTGTGGTTCTGCGCCGGGTCGAGAACCTCCAGCAGGGCGGCGGCCGGGTCGCCCCGGAAGTCGGACCCCACCTTGTCGATCTCGTCGAGGAGCACCACCGGGTTCATCGACCCGGCCTCCTTGACGGCCCGGACGATCCGGCCGGGCAGCGCGCCGACGTACGTACGCCGGTGACCGCGGATCTCGGCCTCGTCCCGGACGCCACCGAGGGCGACCCGCACGAACTTCCGTCCCATCGCGTGCGCGACGGACTCGCCGAGCGAGGTCTTGCCGACACCGGGCGGGCCGACCAGCGCGAGCACGGCGCCACCACGGCGCCCGCCGATCACACCCAGCCCCCGGTCGGTACGGCGCTTGCGCACCGCCAGGTACTCGGTGATCCGCTCCTTCACGTCCTGCAGACCGGCGTGCTCGGCGTCCAGGATCGTCTTGGCGCCCTGGATGTCGTACTGGTCCTCGGTCCGCTCGTTCCACGGCAGTTCGAGGACGGTGTCGAGCCAGGTCCTGATCCAGGATCCCTCGGGCGACTGGTCGCTCGAGCGCTCCAGCTTGTCGACCTCCTTGAGGGCGGCCTCGCGGACCTTCTCGGGCAGGTCGGCGGCCTCGACGCGGGCACGGTAGTCGTCGGACTCCTCGCCCTCCTGCTCGCCGTTGAGTTCGCGCAGTTCCTTGCGGACGGCTTCCAGCTGGCGCCGCAGCAGGAACTCGCGCTGCTGCTTGTCGACGCCCTCCTGGACGTCCTTGGCGATGGTCTCGGCGACGTCCTGCTCTGCGAGGTGGTCACGCAGGTGCTGGGTGGCGAGCTTCAGGCGGGCGACCGGGTCGGCCGTCTCCAGAAGCTCCACCTTCTGTTCGGTGGTCAGGAAGGGCGAGTAACCGGAGTTGTCGGCGAGCGCGGACACGTCGTCGATGGCCTGCACCCGGTCGACGACCTGCCAGGCGGCGCGCTTGCGCAGCCAGGCCGTGGCAAGGGCCTTGTACTCCTTGACCAGTTCGGTGACGTGACCGGGCAGCGGGTCGGGCACGCTTTCGTCGACCTTCGTCCCCTCGACCCACAGCGCCGCACCCGGCCCCGTGGTCCCGGCGCCGATCCTCACGCGGTCACGTCCGCGGATCAGCGCACCCGGGTCGCCGTCGGCCAGCCGGCCGACCTGTTCGACGGTGCCGAGCACTCCGGTGCTCGCGTACGTTCCGTCGATCCGTGGCACCAGCAGAACCCTGGGCTTACCGGGTTCCGAGCGTGCGGCGGCCTGGGCGGCCTCCACCGCGGCGCGCACATCGGCGTCGTTCAGATCCAGCGGAACCACCATCCCGGGCAGCACGACCTCGTCGTCGAGCGGCAGCACGGGCAGGGCGAGCGGTGTGAACGCCGTGGACTCAGCAGCCATGATCTCCCCTTCGGCAGTCAAGTTGAGCTATGCCGACTCAATGCACCTGAGCCCCGGATTGTTCCCTGGGACGCGTTCGCTGTGAGCGATCACTGGCCAACCCGCCTCCGACCAGGCACGTCCTGACGAGCCGACGATCGCTCCGACGCCTCCGCGGTCCCCGTCGGCCACCTCTCCTCCAACACCGGACCCGCCCTCGGCCTTCCTGGCACCGGTTGGCACCTGCACGCGCGCGTGCGGCGCGGTGCGGTGAGACGAGTGACGCGGGCGGCCGCGGCCCACGACACCCCGGAAAACCGGTTGCCGACACCCGCCCCCTACCCCGAACGTCATCCGGTGACAGAGACAGCCGCACACACCCTCCTCGCCGCCTACGACGACGAGATGCGAGGCGCTCCCCCGGCCCCGCCCGCGGGAGTGACGTACGAACAGGACGGTCCGCTGCTGCGGATCGTCGGGCAGTTCCGCGGGTTCGTCAGCGGGCCGCGCGACCTCGGTGTGGACGGCGACGCGCTGGACCGGCTGATCGCACGGCAGCGGGACTTCTTCGCTGGGCGCGGCGAGGCCGTGGAGTGGAAGACTCGGGCGCACGACATCCCGGCTGACCTCACCGACCGGCTGCGGGCGGCCGGGTTCGTGCCCGAGGAGCGGGAGACGGTGCTCGTCGGACGCGCCGCCGACATGGCCGGACACGCACCGGCCCTCCCGGAGCGTGTCACGCTGCGCCGGGTCACGGCGGACGCGGACATGCGGCGGATCGCCGCCATGGAGTCGGCCGTGTGGGACAACGACTGGAACTGGCTCGCCGAGGACCTGATCGGACGGGTCGCCGCCGCACCGGACGAGATCGCCGTGTACGTCGCCGAGGCCGACGGGGAGGTGGTCTGCGCCGCCTGGCTCGCCTTCCGCGCGGGCACGGGGTTCGCGAGCCTGTGGGGCGGCTCCACGCTCGCCGCTTGGCGGAGGAAGGGCATCTACCGCGCCCTGGTGGCCGAGCGGGCCCGGCTCGCCGCCGCCCGGGGCGTGACCTACCTGCACGTCGACGCCTCTGACGACAGCGCGCCCATCCTCCGGCGCCTGGGCTTCCACGCGGTCACCACGACTACGCCGTACGTCTGGTCACCGCCCGCCGGCTGACCCACAGTCATGGAACTGCGGAAGCGGGCCGACCGAAGGGCGGCCGGGCCGACCCAGGCAGGGCGGCAACGACGTGCGGTGCTCGCATGTGCCGCCGTGGTCGCCGCCCTACGCGGCCCGCGCCCGGTGCCGGCCCCGTACCACCGGCCAGGTCGCGATGCCGGTCGCCAGTGCGATCAGGTGGCCCCAGTTGGTCAGCGGGTCGGTGAACGCGAGCAGGTCCAGAACCAGTACCCCGCCGAACAGGGCGAGCAGGAGCCCGCGCAGCCACGGGGCGAGGAGTCCGGCCAGGGCGCCCAGCCCGGCGGCGACTCCGAAGCTGACGCCGTAGTCGAGGCGGTGCAGCGAGCTGTCGGGCAGGTGGCCGGCGAGCACCGCGAGGCCCACCGGGACCTCGGTCGCGAGGGTGGCCAGGACGTGCCCGAGGAGGAAGACACCGGCCGTGCACACCCAGCCTGTGCGGCGCTCCAGCGCGGTGAGCACGACCAGGAAGCCGACCGCGTACGGCGAGAGGATCCCGCCCGCGATCCACAGCGCGCTGGCCGTCAGGACGAGGGCGGGCGTCTGCACCAGGTGCGCCACGTCCGTGCTGGAGCCCTGGTGGAGGGCGTGCACGAGGGCGGGATCGGCGTACGTCGTGATGAGTGAGGTGACGGTGAGGACCGCGGCATAGCCGAAGGTGAACGGTGTCCACGTGGGCGTGGGCAGCAGGCGCCACGGGCGGAGGCGGCGGCGGCTTTCCGAGGGCTCGGCAGCGGGGGCCTCGACCGGCGCGACCGGCACAGTCGGCGCATCCGCCGCGTCCGGCGCGTCCTCTGCGTCCGGCACCTTCGCCGACGACCCCCGCTGGCACGGCATTCCGTCCAGAAAGCCGGACAGGTCGGGCATGCAGGCGTCGTGGCGCGGAGGAGAGGGCGCTTGCGGAGGCGGAGACGCCTCCGCGGGCGCCGACGAACCCGTCGTACCCACCGTCGTCTTCCGTTCCACGGCGAGGCGCTCCTTCCGTCCCGCCCCACGTTCCGCGCCCCGCAGGGCCGCTGTCTGTGACCGGCGCCACCCCGACGCCGATTCACAGCCACTTCTCAAGGAACGTCAGGCGTCCACGGGCAGCCCGGTCCCGGCGGTCGTGACGGACCGCAACAGCCGTCGGCGTACTGACCCAAGCGGCCGGCCAAGTCGAATCCCGCGGGGTCCAGAACCCACTTGAGTTGGAGGCCGTCCTGCGCCTGCGGACGCCGTACGAGCAACGGCCCGCCGCCATCGAGTCGTTGATCCTGCGCCTGCTGGATTTTCGTCAGTCCACGAGGTCACCGCCCGAGGCGGCCCGCGCCGCGGAAATTCCCTCAACCCGGCCTCTCCCACCTGCCATGATGGGCCGATGCCCACCTCGTACGACATCCCCCAGGTCCTGGACCGGCGCGAGGGTCCGCACGGCGAGATCGTGCTGCGACGCCAGGGCGAGTTGCTGCAGATCATCGCCAACGGCTGCTTCCTGATGGACACTTCCGACGGCCGCTCGGAGCGGCTGCTCGTGGACGCGGCGCTGGACGCTTTAGGCGAGTGCACGGAGCCGAGCGTGCTCATCGGCGGCCTCGGCGTCGGCTTCTCGCTCGCACACGCCGCGGCCGATCCCCGCTGGGGCCGGATCACCGTGGTCGAGCGGGAACGCGCCGTCATCGACTGGCACCGCGCCGGGCCGCTTTCCGCGCTCTCGGAACAGGCCCTCGCCGACCCGCGCACCTACATTGTGGAAACGGATCTTGTCGCTTTCGTCAATGAGACATGCGACACGTTCGACGCGCTGTGCCTGGACATCGACAACGGGCCCGGCTGGACGGTCACCGAGGGCAACGACGGGCTGTACTCCGCGGCCGGATTGGCAAGCTGCGCAAGGGCGTTGAGGCCCGGAGGGGTACTGGCGGTATGGTCTGCGCAGCCCTCTCCGGAATTTGAAGGAACCCTACGGAATGCCGGGTTCCGGCAGGTGCGTACCGAAGAGATCCCGGTTGCCCGGGGCGTTCCGGACGTCGTGCACCTTGCCGTCCGACCTGGATAGCAAAGCCGAGGTGACTCCCCGTACTCTGCTTCCCTGACGCCGATCATTCAAGCGTCAAGCGCAGTCATGCGCAGACAAGGGATCACCCCACTGGTTCCGGAATTGCACACCTCAGGGGCGGGCGATGGAGCAGACACACACCTCCCACAACGGCACGGCGACGACCCCGGGCGCACAGCGACGGGTGCTTGTCGTCGAAGACGATCCGACGATCGTGGACGCCATCGCTACCCGCCTGCGCGCCGAGGGATTCCTCGTGCAAACGGCGGGCGACGGTCCGTCCGCGGTCGACACCGCCGAGGCCTGGCAGCCCGACCTGCTGATCCTCGACATCATGCTGCCCGGCTTCGACGGTCTGGAGGTCTGCCGTCGCGTGCAGGCCTCCCGGCCGGTGCCGGTGATGATGCTCACCGCGCGGGACGACGAGACCGACATGCTGGTCGGACTCGGCGTCGGCGCCGACGACTACATGACCAAGCCGTTCTCCATGCGGGAGCTGGCCGCGCGCGTGCACGTCCTGCTGCGCCGCGTGGAGCGGGCCGCGATCGCCGCGTCGACCCCGCGCAGCGGGATCCTGCGGCTCGGCGAACTGGAGATCGACCACGCGCAGCGCCGGGTGCGGGTGCGTTCCGAGGACGTCCACCTGACGCCCACGGAGTTCGACCTCCTGGTCTGCCTGGCCAACACCCCGCGCGCGGTCCTCTCCCGTGAGCAGCTGCTGGCGGAGGTCTGGGACTGGGCGGACGCCTCCGGCACCCGGACCGTCGACAGCCACATCAAGGCGCTGCGGCGGAAGATCGGTGCCGAGCGGATCCGCACGGTGCACGGCGTGGGCTACGCCCTGGAGACGCCGACGCCATGAGCGACGGGCCGGCCGCACCAAGACGCCCCGGGGAGTCCTGGGGCGGCGTACGCCCGTTCTCGATCAAGACCAAGCTGGGCGCACTGGTCGTCATCTCGGTGCTGATCACCACTGGTCTGCTGATGATCGCGGTGCAGACCAAGACGGAGCTGCGCTTCATCACGGTCTTCTCGATGATTGCCACACTCCTCATTACGCAGTTCGTGGCGCACTCGCTCACCTCGCCGCTGGACGAGATGAACGCGGTGGCCCGCTCGATCTCGCACGGCGACTACAGCCGCCGGGTGCGGGAGAACCGACGGGACGAGCTGGGTGATCTGGCCCAGACGATCAACCGCATGGCGGACGACCTGGAGGCCCAGGAGCGGCAGCGCAAGGAGCTCGTGGCCAATGTGTCGCACGAGCTGCGCACGCCCATCGCGGGCCTGCGCGCCGTTCTGGAGAACATCGTCGACGGCTTCACGGAGGCCGACCCCGAGACGATGCGGACCGCGCTGAAGCAGACCGAGCGGCTGGGCCGTCTCGTGGAGACGCTCCTCGACCTGTCCCGGCTGGACAACGGGGTCGTACCGCTGCGCAGGAGGCGGTTCGAGGTGTGGCCGTACCTGTCGGGCGTGCTGAAGGAGGCCAACATGGTCGCCTCCGCGCGCGCGGGCATCGCTTCCGGGTCCGGCAGCCACACGCGTACGGACGTCCATCTGCACCTCGACGTGTCGCCTCCGGAACTGACCGCGCACGCGGACCCGGAGCGGATCCACCAGGTGGTGGCGAATCTCATCGACAACGCGGTCAAGCACAGCCCGCCGCACGGCCGGGTCACGGTCAAGGCGCGGCGCGGGGCTGCTCCCGAGTCGCTTGAGCTGGAGGTTCTCGACGAGGGCCCCGGCATTCCGCGGTCGGAGTGGCACCGGGTCTTCGAGCGGTTCAACCGCGGCAGCGTCAACCGTCCGCACGGTCCGGGCAGCGACGGCGGCACGGGCCTCGGTCTGGCGATCGCCCGCTGGGCGGTCGATCTGCACGGCGGGCTGATCGGAGTGGCCGAATCCGAGCGGGGTTGCCGGATTCTTGTCACCCTTCCGGGACTTCCATCTTTGCCAAGTTGACGTAAAGTTCGAAGCGGAGCCACAAGATCCACGGGCGTCCGTGCTGACAGACACGTGTGATCAGGCAGAGGCCCGCGCCGTTGTCGCGCCTGGGCCGGTTCAGCCCATCCCGGATGAAGCAAAACCTCGCTTGTTTCCCGCCATTTCCACGCCTGAAACACGCTGTTCGATGTGACTTACACGACGATGGACGGACCCGGCCTGACCTTCTCGGTCTTGGGGGCGTAGCCTTTATTCCCGCTGTCCATCACCTTGTGAAGCGGAAGAGGGCGGTTGCCGCCGTGTCGCCACAGTCCCCCAGTAACTCGAGCATCTCCACCGACGCAGACCAAGCGGGGAAGAACCCCGCAGCGGCCTTCGGTCCGAACGAGTGGCTCGTCGACGAGATCTATCAGCAGTACCTCCAGGACCCGAATTCGGTAGACCGCGCCTGGTGGGACTTCTTCGCCGACTACAAGCCGGGTGCGGCCGCCGCCTCGGCTCCGGCGGGTACTGCGGCCGCGGGGGCCGCAGAGACCACCCCCACGGCCCCACCCGCGCAGGCCGCCCCACCGGCGCAGGCTCCGGCTCCGGCCGCTCCGGCCCCCGCGGCCCCGAAGCCGGCGGCCGCCGCTCCGGCGCCCGCGCAGGCCGCCGCACCGGCCAAGGCTCCGGCTCCGGCCGCGAAGCCCGCCGCTGCCGCCGCGCCGAAGGCCGCGGCTCCCGCCGCGTCCGCGGAGGGTCCGGAGTTCGTGACGCTGCGCGGCCCCGCCGCCGCGGTCGCCAAGAACATGAACGCCTCGCTGGAACTGCCCACGGCCACGTCCGTGCGCGCCGTCCCGGTGAAGCTGCTGTTCGACAACCGCATCGTCATCAACAACCACCTCAAGCGGGCCCGGGGCGGGAAGATCTCCTTCACGCACCTGATCGGCTTCGCGATGGTGCAGGCCATCAAGGCCATGCCGTCGATGAACTGGCACTTCGCGGAGAAGGACGGGAAGCCCACCCTCGTCAAGCCCGCGCACGTCAACTTCGGCCTGGCCATCGACCTGGTGAAGCCCAACGGCGACCGCCAGCTCGTCGTCGCCGGCATCAAGAAGGCCGAGACCCTGAACTTCTTCGAGTTCTGGCAGGCCTACGAGGACATCGTCCGCCGCGCCCGCGACGGCAAGCTGACGATGGACGACTTCACCGGTGTCACGGTCTCCCTGACCAACCCCGGCGGCCTCGGCACCGTCCACTCGGTCCCGCGCCTGATGCCCGGCCAGTCGGTCATCATGGGCGTCGGCTCGATGGACTACCCGGCGGAGTTCCAGGGCACCTCCCAGGACACCCTGAACAAGCTCGGCATCGCGAAGGTCATGACGCTCACGTCGACCTACGACCACCGGGTGATCCAGGGCGCCGCGTCCGGCGAGTTCCTGCGCGTCGTCGCGAACTACCTGCTCGGCGAGAACGGCTTCTACGACGAGATCTTCGAGGCGCTGCGCATCCCCTACGAGCCGGTCCGCTGGCTCAAGGACATCGACGCCTCGCACGACGACGACGTCACCAAGGCCGCCCGCGTCTTCGAGCTGATCCACTCCTACCGGGTCCGCGGCCACGTCATGGCCGACACCGACCCGCTGGAGTACCGCCAGCGCAAGCACCCCGACCTGGACATCACCGAGCACGGGCTCACCCTGTGGGACCTGGAGCGCGAGTTCGCGGTCGGCGGCTTCTCCGGCAAGTCGATGATGAAGCTGCGCGACATCCTGGGCGTGCTGCGTGACTCTTACTGCCGCACCACCGGCGTCGAGTTCATGCACATCCAGGACCCGAAGCAGCGCAAGTGGATCCAGGACCGCATCGAGCGCCCGCACAGCAAGCCGGAGCGCGAGGAGCAGCTGCGCATCCTGCGCCGCCTGAACGCGGCGGAGGCCTTCGAGACCTTCCTGCAGACGAAGTACGTCGGCCAGAAGCGCTTCTCCCTGGAGGGCGGCGAGTCCGTCATCCCGCTGCTCGACGCGGTGCTGGACTCGGCCGCCGAGTCCCGCCTGGACGAGGTCGTCATCGGCATGGCCCACCGCGGCCGCCTGAACGTCCTCGCCAACATCGTCGGCAAGTCGTACGCGCAGATCTTCCGCGAGTTCGAGGGCAACCTCGACCCGAAGTCGATGCACGGCTCCGGCGACGTGAAGTACCACCTGGGCGCCGAGGGCACCTTCACCGGTCTCGACGGCGAGCAGATCAAGGTGTCGCTGGCCGCCAACCCCTCCCACCTGGAGGCGGTCGACCCGGTCCTGGAGGGCATCGCCCGCGCCAAGCAGGACATCATCAACAAGGGCGGCACGGACTTCACGGTCCTGCCGGTGGCCCTCCACGGCGACGCGGCCTTCGCGGGCCAGGGCGTGGTCGCGGAGACCCTGAACATGTCGCAGCTGCGCGGTTACCGCACCGGCGGCACGGTCCACATCGTCATCAACAACCAGGTCGGCTTCACCGCCGCGCCGGAGTCGGCCCGCTCCTCCATGTACGCCACGGACGTGGCCCGCATGATCGAGGCGCCGATCTTCCACGTGAACGGCGACGACCCGGAGGCCGTGGTCCGCGTGGCCCGTCTGGCCTTCGAGTTCCGCCAGGCGTTCAACAAGGACGTCGTGATCGACCTGATCTGCTACCGCCGCCGCGGTCACAACGAGTCGGACAACCCGGCCTTCACCCAGCCGCTGATGTACGACCTGATCGACAAGAAGCGCTCGGTGCGCAAGCTGTACACCGAGTCCCTGATCGGTCGCGGCGACATCACCCTGGAAGAGGCCGAGCAGGCCCTGCAGGACTACCAGGGCCAGCTGGAGAAGGTCTTCACGGAGGTCCGTGAGGCCACCTCGCAGCCGCTGTCCGCCGAGTCCTCCGACCCGCAGGCGGAGTTCCCGGTCTCCGTGAACACCGCGATCTCCACGGAGGTCGTCAAGCGGATCGCCGAGTCCCAGGTCAGCGTCCCCGACCACATCACCGTCCACCCGCGTCTGCTGCCGCAGCTGCAGCGCCGGGCGACGATGGTCGAGGAAGGCACCATCGACTGGGGCATGGGCGAGACCCTGGCGGTCGGCTCGCTCCTCCTCGAGGGCGTCCCGGTCCGCCTGGCCGGCCAGGACTCGCAGCGCGGCACCTTCGGCCAGCGCCACGCGGTGCTGATCGACCGTGCGACGGGCGACGAGTTCACGCCGCTGATGTACCTCGCCGAGGACCAGGCGCGTTACAACGTCTACAACTCGCTGCTCAGCGAGTACGCGGCGATGGGCTTCGAGTACGGCTACTCGCTGGCCCGCCCCGACGCGCTCGTGCTGTGGGAGGCGCAGTTCGGCGACTTCGTCAACGGCGCGCAGACGGTCGTGGACGAGTTCATCTCGTCGGCGGAGCAGAAGTGGGGCCAGACCTCCGGCGTCACGCTGCTGCTCCCGCACGGCTACGAGGGCCAGGGCCCGGACCACTCGTCCGCCCGCCCGGAGCGCTTCCTCCAGATGTGCGCGCAGAACAACATGACGGTCGCGATGCCCACGCTCCCGTCGAACTACTTCCACCTCCTGCGGTGGCAGGTGCACAACCCGCACCACAAGCCGCTGGTCGTCTTCACCCCGAAGTCGATGCTGCGCCTGAAGGCCGCGGCCTCGAAGGCGGAGGAGTTCACGACGGGCCAGTTCCGCCCGGTCATCGGCGACGCGTCGGTCGACCCGGCCGCGGTCAAGAAGGTCGTCTTCTGCGCCGGCAAGGTCTACTACGACCTCGACGCCGAGCGTCAGAAGCGCGGCGTCAAGGACACGGCGATCATCCGCCTCGAGCGTCTGTACCCGCTGCCGGGTGCCGAGGTCCAGGCCGAGATCGCCAAGTACCCGAACGCCGAGAAGTACCTCTGGACGCAGGAGGAGCCGGCCAACCAGGGCGCTTGGCCGTTCATCGCCCTCAACCTCATCGACCACCTCGACCTGGCGGTCGGCGCGGACGTCCCCCACGGGGAGCGCCTGCGCCGCATCTCCCGCCCGCACGGCTCCTCGCCGGCGGTGGGTTCCGCGAAGCGGCACCAGGCCGAGCAGGAGCAGCTGGTGCGTGAGGTGTTCGAGGCGTAACCGCTCTCGCAGGCCGTACGTGACCGGGCCGCACCCCCACTCCGGGGGTGCGGCCCGGCCGTTTCCGCCCACTTATCCTTGAGGCATGTACTTCACGGACCGTGGCATCGAAGAGCTGGAGAAACGGCGGGGCGAGGAGGAGGTCACCTTCGAGTGGCTCGCCGAGCAGCTGCGGACGTTCGTCGATCTGAACCCGGACTTCGAGGTGCCGGTGGAGCGGCTGGCGACGTGGCTGGCGCGACTGGACGACGAGGACGAGGACGACGAGTAGGACCGCTTCGGTGGGGCGCCCGTGTGGCGCCCCTTTTTCGTGCTCAGGGCGCCGTGCGCCAGGAGCAGGGCGCCAGCCGTGATCCACCCCCGCCCTGCGGCGCGGTACGCCCACGGGGTGAGCGGGAGGCCGGCCGCGATCAGGTGAGGGCCGGCAGGCGGGCTCCGGGTTCTCGCGACCAGGGCGGCCAGGGGCCGAGGCGGGGAGGGGCCACGGCGTCGCTCTGCGGGCGGACTGAGGCGCGCGGGCTGGGCCACTCGACCGGGACGGCGTCGGCCTGGGCGTGGGCGGGCTCGCGCACGCCCGCGCGCGTGAGGACGGCGCGCAGGGGCGTACAGGCGGGCGCGTGCGTCGGTCGCGGAGGCCGGTTCGGTGAGACGGTCGAGGGTCTCTGCACATAGAGGACCGGGTCGAGGCCCAGACAGGGCGGCGAAGGCGTTCATGGCCATGGCCGCGTCTCCGCCCACAGGGCGAGTACGGGCCAGGAGGCGCCGACCGCCAGGGCGGTGGCCCAGCCGGTGAGGACGGTCCACGGGTTCACGGCCCTGCACACCAGAGAGTGCCCTCGGGGACGAGGACGCTCCAGCCGTCGCCCGCGCGCGTGAGGACGGCACGCAGGGGCGTACAGGCGGGCGCGTGCGTCGGTCGCGGAGGCCGGTTCGGTGAGACGGTCGAGGGCCGGCCTCGTCCCCGCCCGCCGGGGTGCCGTCGGCCGGCCAGACGTAGCAGGCAGCCCCCGGACATGTGTCTTGACTTTCCGTTTGCGCGATATATCGTGATGACAGGAGACGCGATATGGCGCGTTGCTACGCGGAGGTCTGCACCGATGCCCGAGTGGTCCCTCACAGAACCGACGAAACTCACCTTCGACGATCCCGTCACCACCCTCCGCGTACGCATCGTCGACGGAACAGTGAACGTGGTGGGCACCGACGAAGGTTCCGCCCGCCTGGAGGTCTCCGAGATCGAGGGACCACCCCTGGCCGTGACCCATGAGGGCGGCACGCTCACGGTGGCGTACGACGACCTGCCCTGGAAGGGCTTCCTCAAGTGGCTCGACCGCAAGGGGTGGCGCCGCAGTGCCGTCGTCTCCCTCGCCGTGCCGGCCGGGACGCAGGTCGAGGTGGGCGTGGTGAGCGCCGGGGCCGTGGTCTCAGGGATGCGCGGGCCGTCCGTGGTCAAGGGCGTCACCGGTGACACGACACTCGTCGGGCTCTCGGGCCCGGTCCGGGCGGACACGGTCTCCGGGAACCTGGAGGCCCAGTCCGTCACCGGCGACCTCCGGTTCAACTCCGTCTCCGGCGACCTCACCGTCGTCGACGGCTCGGGCTCCTCCGTGCGGGCCGACTCGGTCAGCGGCTCCATGATCGTCGACCTCGACCCGGACGGCCCCACCGACGTCCGGCTGACCAGCGTCTCGGGCGAGATCGCCATCCGGCTGCCCCAGCCCGCGGACGCCGAGGTCGAGGCCAACACGGCGAGCGGCACGATCTCCAACGCCTTCGACGGCCTCCGGGTGCACGGCCAGTGGGGCGCCCACAAGATCACCGGCCGTCTCGGCCCGGGCAACGGCAAGTTGCGCGCCACGACCGTCTCCGGCTCGATCGCGCTCCTGCGCAGGCCGCCCCGCGAGGACGAGCCGTGGGACGACGTCAAGGACCCGGGTGCCGACCACCCGGGGGACGGCCCTCGGAGCGAGCAGGGGGACAATTCCGTTTCCGGCCCGGGCGACGGCTCGACCAGCGCCCCGGCCGACGGTACGACCGACAAGAAGGTGCTCTGACATGCCCCCCGTCTTCGCCCACGGCCGCCTCCGTCTCTACCTGCTCAAACTGCTGGACGAGGCCCCACGCCACGGCTACGAGGTGATCCGTCTCCTGGAGGAGCGCTTCCAGGGGCTGTACGCGCCTTCCGCGGGCACCGTGTACCCGCGTCTGGCCAAGCTGGAGACCGAGGGCCTGGTCACCCACACCACCGAGGGCGGCCGCAAGGTGTACGCCATCACCGACGCGGGCCGCGCCGAGCTGGCCGACCGCAGCGGTGAACTGGCCGACCTGGAACTGGAGATCCGCGATTCGGTCGCGGAACTCGCCGCCGAGATCCGTGCCGACGTGCGCGGTGCGGCGGGCGACCTGCGGCGCGAGATGCGGGCGGCGGCCTCCGAGGCCCGCCGGGGCACGGGAGCCGACGGCGGTGAAGAGGAAGGCTCCTCCGGGGACTTCGGCGAGTACACCGACAAGGAGGCGTGGCGCGCGGCCAAGGAGGAGATGCGCCGCGTCAAGCAGGAGTGGAAGGAGCAGGCCCGCCGCGCCAAGGACGAGAGCCGGCGAGCCCGCGAGGAGGCCCAGCGCGCCCGTCGCCAGGCCAAGGAGGCGCAGGACCGGGCCCGGGAGCAGGCGCAGGAAGAGGTGCAGCGCATCGCCCGCCGGGTCCAGGAACAGGTGCAGGACCACTTCACCCGCGGCGACTGGCCGACGGGAGTACGCGAGGGCCTGACGGAACTGGCCAAGGAGTTCGGCGAGTTCGGGAAGGAGTACGGCAAGGACTTCGGTTTCGGACGGGGCAACGGCAGTGCGGAGAAGGCGGCGCCCGCCCCCGAGTACTCGCACACCCCGAAGGACTTCCCGGCCGACTACGAACCGGCGTGGGCCCACGAGGACCCCACCGGCGATCCGGCCCGCGACCTGGACCGCCTGCTCGACCGCTTCCGGGACGACATCCGCGACGCCGCCCGGGACCACGGTGTCACACCGGACCAGCTCCGTGACGCCCGCCGCCACCTCTCGACGGCGGCGGCACACATCGGATCGCTGCTGCGGACACCGAGGGCGTGACAGCGGGGCCCTGCACAGTCCGGAGGCAGCCGTTGCCCGACCGGCCCCCTCAGCCCGCCTTCGCCTCCTCCCCGCCCCCGCCCCCATACAGCACCCGCGTCAGCGCCTCGTACGTCACACCGTGATCGGCGAGGACCTCCGCGGGTACTCCGGGGCGGGCGGTCAGGGCCAGCAGGATGTGCTCGTCGCCGACGTGGCGGTCCCGGCGGGCGACGGCGATGCGGAGAGACCTCTCAAGAACCTCCTTGGCATCCCGCCCGAAGGTCCGGCGCCCCGACCACCAGCCCTTGTCCTTGCGGTCGCCGGACATCGCGCCGACGCCGTGCACCTCCTCCACCCGGGCGACGATCTCCGAGACGTCGATGCCCAGTCCCGCCAGGGCGTCGGTCTCTGCCTGGGTGAGGCCCGCACGCCGCCGCGCCTCGGTCAGGGCCCGCCGTACGGACTCCTTGCGCTCGGCGAGCCCGAGTGCGGCGAGCCCGAAGGAGGCGCGGGAGGCCTCCCGGTCCAGCAGCGCGAGCAGCACGTGCTCCGCCCCCACGGACCCCACGCCCGTCCCCTCCGCGTGCTCGACCGCCCCTCGCACCACGTCCCGGGCGTCCTTCGTGAACCGCTCGAACATCAATGCCTCCCGTACTTCTTGTGCACGGCCTGCCTGCTCACACCGAGTTCCGCGGCGATCTCCTGCCACGACCAGCCCTGATTGCGCGCGCTGCGGACCTGTACGGCCTCCAGCTGCTCCAAAAGCCTGCGCAGCGCGGCGACGGCCCTGAGGCCGACCCGTGGGTCCCGGTCGCCCGCGCGCTCGGCGAGATCCGTTGCTTCGGTCATGCCGTCAACTTACGTTGACACACGTTCCCCGTCAACCACGGTTGACGAGATGGACACAGCGAACGGCCGGCCCGAAACCCCGGACCGGCCGTCGGAAGACGCGAAAACGGCTAACCGTTCGTGAGGACGATCTTTCCGAACAGATCCCCGGACGCCAGCCGCTCGAAGCCCTCGCGGGCCCGGTCGAGCGGGAACGTCTCGTCGATGACGGGACGCACGCCGGTGGCGGCGCAGAAGGAGAGCAGGTCCTCCAGTTCGTCCTTGGTGCCCATCGTGGAGCCGACGACCTTGAGCTCCAGGAAGAAGATCCGGGTCAGCTCGGCGCGCGAGGGACTGTCACCGCTCGTCGCACCGGAGATCACGAGCGTTCCGCCGGGCCGCAGGGACTTCACCGAGTGCGACCAGGTGGCCGCGCCGACGGTCTCGATCACGGCGTCGACCCGCTGCGGCAGCCGCGCTCCCGGCTCCACCGCCTCCACGGCCCCCAGCTCGACGGCCCGCTTCCGCTTCGCCTCGTCCCGGCTGGTCGCGAAGACCCGCAGCCCCGCCGCCTTCCCGAGCACGATCGCGGCCGTGGCGACACCGCCCCCGGCACCCTGCACGAGGACGGAGTCACCGGGACGCACACCGGCGTTCGTGAACAGCATCCGGTACGCCGTCAGCCATGCCGTGGGCAGACAGGCGGCCTCCTCGAAGGAGAGATCCCTGGGCTTGGGCAGCAGGTTCCACGTCGGTACGGCGACCTGCTCGGCGAAGGTGCCCTGGTAGCGCTCGGTGAGGATGGAGCGGGGCTCCTTCGGGCCGACGCCGTGGCCGGTCTGGCCGATGACGGAGTGCAGGACGACCTCGTTGCCGTCCTGGTCGACACCGGCGGCGTCACAGCCGAGGATCATCGGCAGCTTGTCCTCCGCGAGGCCCACGCCGCGCAGGGACCAGAGGTCGTGATGGTTGAGGGAGGCGGCCCTGACGTCGACGACGCTCCAGCCGGGTCGTGGGTCCGGGGCCGGGCGCTCCCCCGACTCCAGGCCGGAGAGCGGCTGGTCGCGGTCGATTCGGGCGGCGTAGACAGCGAACATGACCTTGACGATAGGTGCGGAGACGGTCACACGGAACCGTTCAGCTCTGTGACACACACCCTCTTGTCAACACCCCCGCCCCCCTTACGAACGCCCTGGGGACTCCGCCCCCAGACCCCCGGGCCATGCCCACCCCACCCGTCTCGGTCGGTCGAGAGGTGGACGTACGCACCGGCACCCGCGTACGGCGGCAAGGGGCCGTGTCGGGGGGTGTCCGCCCGCAGCGGTTGGCGCGTCAACACCGGCACCTCGATGAGCAACCGATTCCGCGCCGTTCCGAGGACGGACACCCCCCGACACGGCCCCGACCCACCCACCACAAGGCGCACAGCACACACCGCACCCCCACACCACCACCCCGAAGCCACCCCGAAGCCACCCGAACGGCCGGGCGCCCAGGTAAAAAAATGGCCCCGCCCAAACGCGCGGGGCCATCACACGCCTCAGCGCCGAGCCACACCCTCCGCCCGCGCCGCCGCCGCCACCGCAGCCGTCACCGCAGGCGCCACCCGCTCGTCGAACGGCGACGGGATCACGTAGTCCGCGGCGAGGTCGTCACCGACCACCGAGGCCAGCGCCTCAGCGGCCGCGATCTTCATCCCCTCGGTGATCCGCGACGCCCGCACCTGCAGCGCCCCCGCGAAGATCCCGGGGAACGCCAGCACGTTGTTGATCTGGTTCGGGAAGTCCGACCGCCCGGTGGCCACGACGGCCGCGTACTTGTGCGCGACGTCGGGGTGGATCTCCGGGTTCGGGTTGGCCATGGCGAAGACGAAAGCACCCTCGGCCATGGAAGCCACCGCCGGCTCCGGCACCGTACCGCCGGAAACCCCGATGAAGACGTCGGCGCCTTCCAGCGCGGCCTCCAGCGACCCGCTGAGGCCCGCCTTGTTCGTGAAGCCGGCCAGCTCCCGCTTGACCGAGGTCAGATCGTCACGGTCACCCGACACGATCCCCTTGCGGTCCGCGACCGCCACGTCCCCGATACCGGCCTCGACCAGCATCTTCGCGATGGCGACACCGGCCGCGCCGGCCCCCGAGATGACGGCCCGCAGCTCGCCGATCCCACGACCGGTCAGCTTCGCCGCGTTCCTGAGCGCCGCCAGCGTCACGACCGCCGTACCGTGCTGGTCGTCGTGGAACACCGGGATGTCCAGCTGCTCCTGGAGCTTGCGCTCGATCTCGAAGCACCGCGGCGCCGAGATGTCCTCCAGGTTGATCCCGCCGAACGACGGCGAGAGCCGGACCACGGTCTCGACGATCTCGTCCACGGCCGTGCAGTTGAGAGCGATCGGCACCGCGTCCACACCGCCGAACTGCTTGAACAGGATCGCCTTGCCCTCCATCACCGGGAGGGAGGCCTCGGGACCGATGTCACCGAGTCCGAGCACCGCCGTACCGTCCGTCACAACGGCGACGACGGACGACTTCCACGTGTAGTCATGGACGAGATCGGGCTGCTCGGCGATCGCGCTGCACACTTTCGCGACGCCGGGCGTGTACGCGAGGGACAGGTCGTCCCTGTCGCGGACCGGCACGGTGGCCTGCACGGCCATCTTGCCGCCGCGGTGCAGCGCGAACGCCGGATCGAAGGAATCGAAGGGCTCCGCCCCGCCCTCCTGGTCCGCACTGCTGTCGCTGCGAGGATTGACGATCTCCGCTGCCACTTTGTCTTACCCCTTAGGTCTTCATGGTTTGAGGGTGGCCACTCCTGGTTGAGAAGTGGGCGGGCACCGCGCACGGCCCTGATGGTCTGCGCCCGCACGGGGTACGTACGGGCCATACGCGACGGGCGCGCCGCACACGCGCCCTGAGCCCCGGATGAGGGGTGTAAAGAACCTTCTTACCGGACGGGCCGCCCGCCGACGAGTCCAATACGTGCAAGGTCACATGGCAGAACGAGATCATCCCGTTGCCGGTGACATGAATCATGGGACATACCGGCCCAAGCTCTCAAGATCGGCTTGACGGGCGCTCGAACGGCGCTCGAACCCCGCCGACCTGCATCGGACCGATGTCCGCATCCCGAGATGTGCCAAAGATCCTGCGGCCGGAGGGGTGCATTCCCGTAGATGGTGCGGCGGGATGTACTGACCTGGTGTGATTCGGGGGTCGCCCGTTATCCGATTTTGACATGGGTGTGCCCCTGATTGCCTCCGTCCGAATGGCAAGATGCCGTCATCACACGAGGTCGCGACACTCGAAGACGTGTGCTCTCGTCGACCCAGGACCAATGGCATCTGCCGAACCCATCAGCAGTTGTCCGCCCCAACGGCAACTCCACCCATCCGCCGGAGGAACCCAAAATGACCGCAAGCTCCACCCGTCGTACGACCGCCGCGCACTCCCGGCTAGCAGCGGTCGGTGCGATCGCGGTCGCAGGCGCTCTGCTGCTCACCGGCTGCGGTGACCAGACCGAGGACAGCGGCTCGGACAGCACCGACACCACCTCGGCGAGCGCGGCCCCGCTGGCCGACAAGCTCCCGAAGGCGATCCGTGACGCGGGCGTCATCAAGGTCGGTTCCGACATCGCCTACGCGCCGGTCGAGTTCAAGGACAGCGCCGGTAAGACCGTCGGCATCGACCCCGACCTGGCCGCCGCCATGGGCAAGCAGCTCGGCGTGACGTTCGCCTTCGAGAACGGCACGTTCGACACGCTGATCACGGGTCTGCGCTCCGACCGCTACGACATCGCGATGTCCGCGATGACCGACACCAAGGACCGCCAGGAGGGTGTCGACTCGGACACCGGCAAGAAGGTCGGCGAGGGCGTCGACTTCGTGGACTACTTCACGGCCGGTGTGTCGATCTACACCAAGAAGGGCGACGACCAGGGCATCAAGACCTGGTCCGACCTGTGCGGCAAGAAGATCGTGGTGCAGCGCGGCACGGTCTCCGAGGACCTCGCCAAGTCCGAGGCGAAGAAGTGCACCGGCGGCAAGACGATCTCCATCCAGGCCTTCGACAACGACCAGCAGGCCCAGACCCGCCTGCGCGCGGGCGGCGCGGACGCCGGTTCCTCCGACTTCCCCGTCGCCGCGTACGCCGTGAAGACCTCCGGTGGCGGCAACGACTTCCAGCTGGTCGGCGAGCAGGTCGAGGCCGCCCCGTACGGCATCGCGGTCGACAAGGGCAACACCCAGCTGCGGGACGCCCTGAAGGCCGCGCTGGACGCGATCATCGCGAACGGCGAGTACGAGAAGATCATCACGAAGTGGGGCGTCGCCGACGGCGCCGTCAAGGAAGCCACCATCAACGGCGGCAAGTGACCGCGCGGTCTGCGGCCACTGAAAGGCAACACCCGTGACTGTTGACATCGACAAGACGGGCGGGCCGGCGGACACCCCGCCGGCCGGCCCGCAGGCCATCAAGGCCATCCCGGTCCGGCACTACGGGCGGTACGTGTCCGCCGTGGTCGCCCTCGCCGTGCTGGCGGGCATCGTCTACGCGTTCTCCCAGGGCAGGATCAACTGGGGGGCGATCCCGGACTACTTCTTCAACGACCGCATCCTCAGCGGTGTGGGCAAGACGCTCTTGCTCACGGTGCTGTGCATGCTGATCGGCGTCGTCGGCGGCATTCTGCTGGCGGTGATGCGCCTGTCGAAGAACCCGGTCACCTCGTCCATCGCGTGGTTCTACATCTGGTTCTTCCGCGGCACCCCGGTCCTGGTCCAGTTGATCGTCTGGTTCAACCTGGGCCTGGTCTTCGAGTACGTCAACCTCGGGCCGTTCTACAAGAACGAGTGGTCGGACTTCATGACCCCGTTCCTGACGGCGCTGCTGGGCCTCGGCCTCAACGAGGCGGCGTACATGGCGGAGATCTGCCGTGCCGGTCTGCTCTCGGTCGACGAGGGCCAGACCGAGGCGTCGCACGCGCTGGGCATGAGCCACGGCAAGACGCTGCGCCGGATCGTCGTCCCGCAGGCGATGCGCGTGATCGTGCCGCCCACGGGCAACGAGGTCATCAACATGCTGAAGACGACCTCACTGGTGTCCGTGGTCCAGTACTCGGAGCTGCTCCGCGTCGCCCAGGACATCGGCCAGACCTCCGGCGCCCCGGCCGAGATGCTGTTCCTCGCCGCGGCCTGGTACCTGGTGCTGACGTCGATCTTCAGCGTCGGCCAGTACTACCTGGAGCGGTACTACGCCCGCGGTTCCAGCCGCAGCCTGCCGGCCACGCCGTTCCAGAAGATCAGGGCGAACCTGCTCTCCCTGTCGAGCCGTTCGAAGTCGGCGGGAGGTACCGCATGACCGCCATGGTGAAGGCCGAGGGCGTCCACAAGTCCTTCGGTCTGGTCGAGGTCCTCAAGGGCATCGACCTGGAAGTGAAGTCCGGCGAGGTCTTCTGCCTCATCGGCCCCTCCGGCTCCGGCAAGTCGACCTTCCTCAGGTGCATCAACCACCTGGAGAAGATCAACGCGGGTCGCCTGTACGTCGACGGCGACCTGGTCGGGTACCGCCAGAAGGGCGACAAGCTGTACGAGCTGAAGGACAGCGAGGTCGCGGTCAAGCGCCGGGACATCGGCATGGTCTTCCAGCGCTTCAACCTGTTCCCGCACATGACGGCCGTCGAGAACGTCATGGAGGCGCCGGTCCAGGTCAAGGGCGTGAGCCGGGCCCAGGCCCGGGAGCGCGCGCAGCAGCTGCTGGACCGTGTCGGCCTGGCCGACAAGGCCGGCACCTACCCCTCGCAGCTCTCCGGCGGCCAGCAGCAGCGCGTGGCGATCGCCCGCGCGCTGGCGATGGACCCGAAGCTGATGCTCTTCGACGAGCCGACCTCGGCGCTGGACCCGGAGCTGGTCGGTGACGTCCTCGACGTCATGCGCGACCTCGCCGAGTCCGGCATGACGATGATCGTCGTCACCCACGAGATGGGCTTCGCCCGGGAGGTCGGCGACAGCCTGGTCTTCATGGACGACGGGGTGGTGGTCGAGTCCGGCAACCCGCGGGACGTCCTGGCGAACCCGCAGCACGAGCGGACGCAGTCGTTCCTGTCCAAGGTGCTGTAGCGGTCGGAACCAAAAGGGGCGGTACGGAGATCTCCGTACCGCCCCTTTTTCGTCTGCTCCGGTGCTACCTCAGGGTCCGTTACCTCAGCGCGAGCAGCAGCGTGTCCGACGGTGAGCACCACACCGGACGCGCCTCCCCGAAGCCCTTCTCGCGCAGCACGCGCGCGTGCCACGCGGCGGACGGCATGTCGCCGTCGGCGTGGTCGCCGTAGATCTCGAAGCGCCGGGCGGTGGGACCGGCGAGGACGGGGTCCTTGGCGGCGAGCTGCCACCACTCGGACCAGTCGAGGGCGCCGTCGGTCCTGGCCTGTTCCATGGCCGTGTGCCGCTGCGCGCGCTCGGCCGCGTTGATCCGGGGCGTCGTGTCGTCGATCATGTGGTCCGCGTTCATGAAGACACCGCCGTCGCGGACGAGTTCCGCGACCTGACCGTAGAGGGCCGCGAGGGGGTCGCTGTGCAGCCAGTGCAGGGCCGTGGCGGTCAGGACCGCGTCGTACGCGTCGTACGGCAGCCTGGCCGGCCAGTCGGGGTCCTTGAGGTCGGCGGTGACGAAGGTGACCCGCTCGTCGTCCGCGAAGGTGCCCTCGGCGATGGCGAGGAGCGCCGGGTCGAGGTCGACGCCGGTGCTGGTGGCCTGGGGGAACCGGGCGAGGAGCCTGGCCGTGATACTTCCCGTGCCGCACGCGAGGTCCAGGACGCGCGGGGCGGGGCCGACCAGGGCCTCGACCATGTCGAGCATGATCCGGAAGCGTTCCTCCCGGTCGGGCATGTACCACTCCTGCTGTCGGTCCCAGCTCTGCTGCCAGGCCTGCCAGTCGGTACCGGCAGTGGTGGTGTCCGTGTCCGCCATCGAGCCCCTCCGTCGCGTACGTGACGTAATACCCTGGATGCACGACCGGCTGTTACCCGACCGCACCACGACCATAGAACGCCTCCGTAAGGACTACAAGTGGAACTGGCCTATTACTCGGATTACGCCGTGCGCCTCGTCAACAGCGAGGAACCGGCCCGGGGCAAGGACGCGCTGACCTCGGTCGAGGCAATCCACGGCCTCTTCGGCGGCAACGAAGGGGTGGCCCGGCGCGCCACGGACGCGGACGTCACCCGCTTCCGGGGAGTACGGGCACGGCTCCGGGCGGTCTTCGAGGCTGCGGACACGGGCAACGAGACCCTGGCGGTGGACCTGCTGAACTCGCTGCTGCTGGAGTTCCCGGTGAGCCCGCAGATCTCCGGCCACGACTACCGGGACGACGAGGGCCGCCCGCTGTGGCACATGCACCTGGCGGACCACCCGTCGAACGCGACCGCGGGCTACGCGGCCATCGCCGCGATGGGCCTCGCCTTCCATCTCACCGAGTACGGCGTCGACCGCCTCGGCCTGTGCGAGGCGGCCCCCTGCCGCAACGCCTACCTCGACACGTCCACGAACCGTTCCCGGCGCTACTGCTCCGACCGCTGCGCGACCCGCGCCAACGTGGCGGCCTACCGCGCCCGCAAGCGCCTGGAGGCCGACCGGTCGGAGAAGACGGGCCTCGCGGCCGACAGCGCCCAGCGCACCGCGGCGAACGGCGAACGCTGATCCGGCTTGCGCGGCCGGTAGCGGAAACGGACCTTGCCGAGCACCAGCTCGTCGGGGACGGTCCCGTAGTCGGTGCTGTCGCCGCCGGCGTACGCGTTGTCCCCGAGCACCCACCAGCCCCCCTCACGCCGCTGCGCGGCCCGCTTGACGACGAGCAGGTCCTGCTGGAACGGATGACGCAGGACGACCACGTCGCCCGGCCTGATCCGGGCACCCCACTGGACGACGAGCTGATCCCCGTGGCTGAGCGTGGGCACCATGGACGGCCCGGTCACCTCGGCCAGCCCAAACGGCAGTACGGCACCCCCGCGTTCGGTCTCCTGCGACAGCTCCGGCATCCCCGGCACCTCCCCGGTCCGTTCCTCCACCAGTCTCAGTCTGACCCCGGACTTTTGTCCTAAGCCCATGGGGGCACTCGCGAAATCGGTTCTCTCGGGGAGTAATGTCGCACCTGAGAAGACGATCACGAGGAAGGAATGCGCATGCTTTCCCGCCTGTTTGCCCCCAAGGTCAAGGTCAGCGCCCACTGCGACCTGCCCTGCGGCGTGTACGACCCGGCCCAGGCCCGCATCGAGGCGGAGTCGGTCAAGGCTGTCCAGGAAAAGATGGCCGGCAACGACGACCCGCACTTCCAGGCCCGCGCCACCGTCATCAAGGAGCAGCGAGCCGAGCTCGCGAAGCACCACGTCTCCGTGCTGTGGAGCGACTACTTCAAGCCCCCGCACTTCGAGAAGTACCCGGAGCTGCACCAGCTGGTCAACGACGCCCTGAAGGCCCTCTCGGCCGCCAAGGGTTCCACCGACCCGGCGACGGGCCAGAAGGCCCTGGACTACATCGCCCAGATCGACAAGATCTTCTGGGAGACCAAGAAGGCCTGATCTTCGATCATGCAGACTGACCTGCGGTTTCTTCGATCGCCTGGTCTTCCTGTCCGCACCCGGTCCGCAGACCGCCGAGAACGGCGTCCCTGACGGTCCGGGTGCGGTCTTCTTTCGCCCGGCGGGCGCAGCTCCACCCGCCGCTCAGGAAACGGCAGTTGAGGGCTGACGACGAACCGTTTCAGGAAATGCCCTTGGTGCGGCCGGTGCGTGAGGACCGGGTCCGCCGGGAGGCGGCGAGGTGGAACAGCGGCCACGGGGCGGCGAAGGCCAGGACGCAGAGCGCGAGGGTGAGGCCGCCGCCCGACATCACCGCCACCCGGACGATCCAGGCGGTCACGGCCGCCAGGGCGAGGGCCAGGCCCCACAGGACGGCTCTGACTCCCAGCCGGGCAACTCCGAGCCCACCCGAATTGACAGGGCTTTGCTCTGTTTTGTGAGGTTTTGCCACGTTTTGATCATACTGATCCATCGTCAGGTTGCGATCACACGCGAGGTGACCGTGGTCACAACCACGCAGAGGCGCACACGAGCGCACGGGCTCCTCCTCAACCCGCCCTACCGTAAGCCCAGTTGACGGATCCCGCCGCCACGTTGTCTTCCCGAACGAAATTCGGGCGGGCGCCGGGTCTCCCCCGCCTACGATCGCCGCATGAGCATCCGCTGGACGTACGCCTTCATCGACCGGCCCGCCCAGGGCCTCGACCGGGCCCAGGAGTTCTGGACGGCCGTCACGGACACGCGCCTGTCCGAACCCCGGGGTGACCGGGGCGAGTTCGCGACGCTCGTGCCGACGGGCGGGGCCGATGCCTGCGTGAAGATCCAGGGCGTCGCGGAGGGCGCCGGCGGCGCACATCTCGACTTCGCCGTGGACGACGTGGCCGGGTTCGTGGAGTCGGCGGTGGGGTGCGGGGCGGCCGTGGCGGCCGGGCACGAGGGATGGGCCGTACTGCGGTCACCCGCGGGGCAGCTGTTCTGTGCCGTCGCGTGGCACGGCGAGTCGGTGCGGCCGCCGGTGGTGCGGGGCAGCCGGCTCGACCAGGTGTGTGTCGACGTCCCGCCGTCCGCGTACGACGCCGAGGTCGCCTTCTGGGGCGCGCTGCTGCCGGCCTGGCAGTCCCTGGCCAGCTCGCTCCCCGAGTTCCACGTGGTCGAGCCGCCGCCCGGGCTGCCGGTCCGCGTCCTGCTCCAGCGCCTCGACGAGGAGCGGCCCCTGACCGCCCACCTGGACCTGGCCTGCGCGGACATCGCGGCGACGGCTGCCGAGCACGAGCGGCTCGGGGCAAAACCCGTCTCCCGCGGCCGCCACTGGACGGTCATGCGCGACCCGGCGGGCGGCACGTACTGCCTGACGGGCCGCGATCCGGAGACGGGCGGACTGGCGGCGCGGCCCTAGCTGTTGCGCCACACCTCCACGTCGACCACGGCCTCCACCGGGATGGGCCCGTACACGTGCGGGAACTCCTCGGCGCCGGGCTCCGGTGCCTCGTACTTCAGCTCCGCGTCGAGCCGCTCGGGGTCGACGACGAGGACCACCAGGTCGTCGGGGCCGTCGTAGGTGCCGTACAGAAAGGCGGCCACCCGCGGGAGTTGCGCACGCGTCGAGCAGTGGATGAAGCCCTCCTCCTGGAGGGTGCGGCCGCGGGTCGAGAGCTCGTACGTGCCCCGCGCGCGGGCCGCTTCCCACAGGGAGCGCTCGGTGAGGTGAAGGATGGGCGTCGAGGTGGTCATGGAACGACGTTACGGCCTCAGACGGGCCGCCCGCGCCTGCAGATAGCGCCGCTCCGGCAGACTCAGGGTCTTGGCGGCGGCCGACTCGTAGGCGGCGCGGGCGTCGTCGTACGAGCCGGCGCGCTCGAGAAGGTGGCCCCGGACCGCGTCCAGACGATGGCCCGTGCGCAACTCGTCCTCCAAGGCGTCCAGTTCGGAGAGCCCGGCATGCGGGCCCCGGACCATGGCGACAGCGATCGCGCGGCCCAGCCGTTCGACCGGACCGGGGACGAGGCGCACAAGGACGTCGTAGAGGCCCAGAATCTCCCGCCAGTCGGTCGCCTGAGCGGTCGGCGCCTCGTCGTGCACCGCGGCGATGGCGGCCCGGACCCGGTAGGGCCCGGCGGGGCCGCGGCTCAGCGCGTGGGTGACCAGGACGACGCCCTCCTCGATCGCGGCCTTGTCCCAGCGGTCACGGTCCTGTTCGTCGAGGGGGACCAGCTCGCCGTGCGGTCCGGTGCGGGCGTCGCGGCGGGCGTCCGTCAGCAGCATCAGGGCCAGCAGACCGGCCGTCTCGCCGTCGTCGGGGAGCAGGCGGTGGACCGTGCGGGTGAGGCGGATCGCCTCGGCGGCGAGGTCGCGCCGCTGGAGGGCGGGTCCGGAGGTCGCCGTATGACCCTCGTTGAAGATCAGATAGAGGGTCTGCAGAACCGCGGGCAGCCGCTCGGCCCAGTTGTCCGGCCGCCCGAAGCGCACGCCTCGCACCTTCATCTTGGCGCGGCTGATGCGCTGGGCCATGGTGGCCTCCGGGACCAGGTACGCGCGGGCGATCTCGGCCGTCGTGAGGCCGCCGACCGCGCGCAGCGTCAGCGCGATCTGCGCGGGCGGCGGCAGATCCGGGTGGCAGCACAGGAAGAGGAGGGAGAGGGTGTCGTCCTCCCGGGGCGACCGGTCCCCGTTCCCGGTGACGAACGCGTCACGGGGGGCCAGCGCCGCCGCCCGCTCCTCCCGGGCCCGCCGCGCCTGCTCAGCCCGCAGGGCGTCGGTCAGCCGCCGCGAGGCCACCTTGATGAGCCATCCGCGCGGGTTGTCCGGCACTCCCTCCGCGGGCCACTGCCCGGCCGCCGCGAGAAGCGCCTCCTGTACGGCGTCCTCGGCGGCGTCGAAATGGCCGTACCGCCGGACCAGCGCGCCGAGGACCTGCGGCGCGTGGCGGCGCAGCAGGTCCTCGGTCTCGCGGTCGGCTCGCACGGCCGGGTCAGCAGAGGTCCCCGGCGCCGTCCATGATGGGCCGGATCACCACCGGGTAGTTCGGTGCCCCGTCGGGCTGGGGGCAGCGGGTGACGCGGTCGGCGATCTCCGTGACCCGCTCCAGGCTCGCGCAATCCAGAACCCAGTAGCCGGCCATCAGCTCCTTGGTCTCGCTGTACGGGCCGTCGGTGATCACGGCCTTGCCGTCGTCGCCGAGGGTGACCGTGCGGGCCCGCGCGGGCTCGGCCAGGCCCTGTCCGTCGACGAGCTCGCCGGTCTCGGAGAGGTCGTCGTTGATCGCAGCCATGTAGGCGTACATCGCCTCGAGCTGCTGCGCGTTCCAGGCCGGGGAGTCGGGGGATCCCTTGCCGCTCATGGCCTCGTAGTCCGCCTGCGTGCCCTGCACCATGACCAGGTACTTCATGAGTCCACTCCTTCACGTCTTCGGCGTCTTCGCCTCGGGCCACCCGTCGTGGGCGGCTCTCACAGGGGACGTCGGAGCCGGTCCGGGGTTCTCGACAACTCGGCTCGGCTTTTCTTCCTCCGGTCGGCTCGGCTCAGGGCTTCTTCGTGATGACGGTGTCCGTGGCGGGGCTGCGGGACCTGTGCTTCTCGTCGGCCGCTTCCGTGGCCTTGTCGACGTATGCCTCGCACTTCGGGTTGCGGCACGGGCCGGGAACCCATACCGGAACCCACGCGCCCAGCGTCTTGTGGCGCCGGACGACTGTATCGACGGGCTGTCCGCAGGCGGGACAGGCATGTGCGTCGCTGTCCATGCCCTCAGAGTAGGGCGAGAGGGGCGTCAGCGCTTCCTGTTGTACGTCCGCACGAGCGCCCCGTTCTTGAAGGTGCGCACCGCGTCGAGCTCGAAGTCGGTGACCGTGACGCCGGACCCGAACATCGGCATCCCGGCGCCCAGCACGACCGGGTACGTCTTGATGACCAGCTCGTCGATCTCGTCGAGCAGTTCGCCCGCGAGCACCGAGCCGCCGCACAGGTAGATGCCGAGTCCGCCGTTCTCCGCCTTGAGCCGGCGCATCTCGGCGACCAGGTCGTCCGCGATGATCTCGACGTGCGGGTCAGGCGACTCCTTCAGGGTGCGCGAGGCCACGTACTCGCGCAGGTGGGCGTACGGACTGGTGAGGCCGTCCTTCAGCGCGATGTCGTAGCTGGCGCGGCCCTGGATGATCGTGTCGAACTTCTGGTTCGGACGGTCGTCGATGCCGATGGTCCGGCGGATGGGGGTCGGGACGGTCTCCGGATACTCGGCGCCGACGAATTCGACGAACTCCTCGTCCACGAAGCGGTACATGGTCGTCGCGTCGCCGCCCGGGTCTCCGATGAACCCGTCGATGGAGCAGGCGATGTAGTACGTGAGCTTTCGCAAGCCGGTCTCTTTTCGTAGGCTGCCATGAACCACTTCATTTGAAGTACTTCAGTTGTAGTACTTCTCTTGTAGTGGTTGCAAGCGGGTTCCGCGTACGAGATCAAGTGGGAGAGGGCATTCCGTATGGCCAGTAACCCGGAGCGCCGGGCCGCGCTCGTGGACGCGGGTGTCGAGGTGCTCGCACGCGAGGGGGCGCGCGGGCTGACGTTCCGCGCGGTGGACACGGAGGCCGGCGTGCCGGTGGGCACGGCCTCCAACTACTTCACCGGGCGCGACGACCTGCTGCGGCAGATCGACGTCCGGTTGCACGAGCGGCTCGCGCCCGACCCCGGGAAACTCGCCGACCTGATGACGCGACCGAAGGACCGCCTGCTGGTCGCCGCCTTCATGCACGACCTGATGACCCGCGCGACCCGTGACCGCACCGGCTATCTGGCCCTCCTGGAGATGCGCCTGGAAGCCACCCGCCGTCCCCAACTGCGCGCGTCCTTCACCAAGTCGGTGCGCGGCGACCTGGAGTACGGCATGCGGTTCCACCGCGAGGCCGGGCTCCCCGGCGGCGACGAGACCGTCGCCGTGCTCTACCTCGCAATGCTCGGCCTGCTCCTGGAGCACCTCACCCTGCCGGACGTCCTGGACGGCGTACTGCCCAACGTGAGCGTGCCGGATGGCCTGGTCGAGCGGATCGTGGCGACGGTGGTGCCGGAGGGGTGGACCGGCGGGCCGGGAGGGCGGGCCGGAGGGGATGGGCCCGGGGGCGTGCCGTCGGGCCGGAGCGGATGAGTCGGTGGGCCGGAGGGGACAGGCCGGTGGGCCGGGAGCCCGGGCACCGGACGAAGGGGGCGGTCGAC